>CAVFTC010000023.1:0-25626 GCA_963625295.1 Bacteroides faecis | reverse complement strand
CACCTCCCCTTGAATCATTCAAGGGGAGGCATGATAGATTGTAGATTTTAGATGCTGGATGTTAGACCTGCGAAAAATTAAATGCTGCAAATTACGATATGCAACATCTAATATCTTCCGTCTCTCATCTAAAATCTATATGATCATTGTACCTTATGAAATAGATGTACGGCAACACCACTTTTATTCGGTGTTGCCGTAAAATTGTGAGATAATATAGGAGAAAATAATGGACGAAAAGAAAGTTATTACATTGGATTTAACAGGATGCAAATACTTAGGTGAACTTCACGAACGAATCAGAGCGGCATTTGATTTTCCTGAATGGTACGGAGCAAATTTAGATGCTTTTTGGGATTTGCTTTGGAGTGAATGTGATGCGGATGAGGTGGTTGTGATAGGTGTAAACACTATGCCCGATGAACTAATCGAATATATGCTTAGGATTTATGTTATTTTAGATAGAAAAGTTGATGAGAGAAAAAAATATAATGAAATCTATGATGATATAAAGCCTTTTTTATATAGGATAGAGTCTTAAACAGACAGTTTGATTTTTGCAACATAAACACACACGAAAAAGTCTCGAAAACCTTGATGCTGCGAGGTTTCGGGGCTTTTTCTTTTTGTCCGAGTTCCGCAAAACGAACCATAATCACCCAAAAGCTTTTAAGGCAACACCGCACAAATTGAGGCGCACGCCTTGCTTGAATATGTTTCCGTCATGTTGCACAAAAATTCCTTGACTTGCGACAGCAAGCCTGCAAAATTTTTGTACAACCTGACGAAAAATCTTACTGCACAATCCGCACGCCTTAATTGTGCGGTATCGCCTTAAATCGTTGATTTTGGATTTACAGAGATATAAAAGAAAAGTTCTCGGTGCGATGTGGTCATCGCACCCTACGAAGATAGATGTTAGACGGGAGACGGAAGATGTTAGATGATGTTACGGAAAAATGTAGCATTTAAGGCAACACCGCACAAATCGAGGCGCACGCCTTGCTTGAATCTGTTTCCGTCATGTTGCACAAAAATTCCTTGACTTGCGTCAGCAAGCCTACAAAATTTTTGTACAACCTGACGAAAAATCTTACTGCGCAATTCGCACACCCCAATTGTGCGGTATTGCCTTAAAATTTGTCGTCAAGATGTCGTTTGAATATTTTGTTTAAGACAATACGCACAAATCGGGGTGCGTGCCATGGATTTTATGAGGTGATCGACATGAAAATCAATCACAGCCTTGCTCGTTTCGGTGAAGTCAGCAGAGGTGTTGCCAGCATTGCTTGCTTCAAGGGGAGATAGGTAAGATTTTGTGCGGTGTTGCCTTAATGTTATTTCACCCTTGTTCTACTGTTAAATTTACTTTGGGAATTCACCAATTTTATAAAATTCACCAAATTTAATCTTCCGGTGAAAAAATGGTGAAAAATCGGGGGAAAGAGGTGGATTTTTGAGTTTTTGTTATTGACAAATGGAGATTTACACTATATAATGTTTGGTGCATGACATTTGAGGTGAAGAGTATTTATGTATTTCGTTGAGCTTGAGCCTGTCTTTAATAACGAGGGCATGGCACTGCCTTTGGATTTCACGATCGACATGAGTGATTGCGATATCTACGGCGGAGAATCATTCAACTCGCCCGTTCGGGTTACGGGTGAGATCAGGAACTCAACGGGTATAGTCAGCATCAATGCGAAGGCTGATTTTACTCTCAATCTCGCCTGTGACAGATGTGCGGTCAGGTTTGACCGTACCTTTTCAATGCCGATCGAGCATGTGCTTGTCACGGAGCTTAACAACGACGAGGGTAATGACGAATTCATCGTTGTCGATTCGCTCCGATACGATGCCGAACCGCTTGTTCGGGAGGATATTCTCCTGAACCTGCCTACCAAGGTGTTGTGCAGGGACGACTGCCTCGGGATCTGTCCCCGATGCGGCAAAGACTTAAATGACGGTCCGTGTGACTGCGCCAAGGAGTACGACCCTCGTTGGGACGCTCTTTTGCAGCTCACACAGGAAGATCAGTAAGAATTATTTATCAGCATTAAGGAGGCGCTCAGAATGGCAGTACCGAAGAGAAGAGTTTCTAAAGCGAGAAGAGACAAGAGACGTTCCAACGTTTGGAAGATGGAAGCACCGACACTTGTAAAGTGCCCGCAGTGCGGCGAGTACAAGAGAGCTCACAGAGTATGCTCGGCCTGCGGTTATTACAACGGCAAGCTTGTTGTCAAGAAGGACGCATAAGTCTTTTCATGTGAAACGGAGAAGGTAGAGATTGGACCGTTTAATAGAGTCCCTTCTCTGCCTTTTTGACTTTTTTGACGGATCTTTTTCCGTTAAACGAATTTTATCCTCCTCGGCATATAAGAATATAGCCTTAGGAGAATAAAATCCGTTTAACGAAAAAATCTCTCGTCAAAAAATAGGCATCGGATCTTTTTCCGAAGATAGATTTTAGACGGTAGACGGAAGAAGATCCCTTAATTGTATGAAATGAAGCAATCGGGATTTCGCTTCGATTAAAGGCAAAACAAACCAAGCAAAGGAGGGTCTTTATGGCTGTTAAAATTTCATCTGTTCAGCGGCATTCGCCGGCTTCGCGGCATTTTGTGAAGGCAGGGGATAAGCTGATAAGCGTAAACGGTCATGAGATCCGTGATGTGCTGGACTATCAATTTTATATTGACGATGCGCCGATTCTCGTTATTGAAAAACCGAACGGCAAACGCAGAACGCTTCGCTTGAAATTGGGCGAGGGCGAAACAGGACTGGAATTTGAGACTTATCTTATGGATAAGCAGCGTTCCTGCGCCAACAATTGCATTTTTTGCTTTATAGACCAGCTGCCGAAGGGCTTGCGTGAAAGCCTTTATTTTAAGGACGACGATTCACGCCTTTCATTTCTTTTCGGTAACTATATCACGCTGACGAATATCGGCGAGAAGGATATTGACAGAATAATCGAGATGCACATCAGCCCGGTAAACATCTCCGTTCACACTATGAATCCCGAGCTTCGGGTCAAGATGATGGGCAACAAGCGAGCCGGCAAGGTGCTGGACTATGTTAAAAAGCTTGCCGACGCAGGCATAAAGCTCAACACTCAGCTTGTGCTGTGTCCCGGCTACAATGACGGCGACGAGCTGACCTATTCACTGGAGGAGCTGGGCAAGCTCTATCCGTCGGTTCAGAGCATTGCAGCCGTTCCGGTCGGCCTTTCCTGCCACCGTGACGGGCTGACGGGCTTGAATCCTTTCACAAAAGAGCAATCTTTAGATGTTATTTCGAGAATTGATAGTTACAATTCTAAATTTATGTGTTATAATAATATGAATATAGCTTTCGCTGCCGACGAATTCTATCTCAGCGCAGATTTGCCGATGCCGGATTGCAGCCGATACGGCGATTTTGTACAGCTTGAAAACGGAGTCGGACTTTGGACGCTGCTCAAGCATGAATTTGAGGAAGCGATAAAGCGTATCCCGGAGGGCTACAGCTTGCCAAAGGAGCGCCGTATTACAATGGTGACGGGTGTGGCGGCATTCAGGCTGATCGAATACATCGCAAAAACCGTTGAAGAAAGGGTCGCAAATATTCATATTGAGGTCGTAAAGATTACAAACAGACTTTTCGGTGAAAGAATAACTGTTGCAGGACTTCTCTGCGGCAGGGATATAATTGCAGGACTTGAAAACACAAAGCTTTACGACGAATTGCTCTTTCCGGCGGTTGCGCTGAGAAGCGAGAGAGACATTTTCCTTGACGATATGTCGGTTGAGGAGCTTTCACAAAAATTAAAAATAAAGGTCACTCCCGTTGAAAACGACGGGTATGAATTGCTTGATAAAATTTTAGGAGAACAGGAGGGATAATATGGCAAGACCGATAGTTGCCGTCGTAGGCAGACCGAATGTCGGCAAATCCACACTTTTTAATAAGCTCGTGGGTCAGCGGCTTTCAATCGTTGACGATACACCGGGCGTTACCCGTGACAGGATTTACGGCGATTGCGAATGGCTCAACCATAATTTCCTTTTAGTTGATACGGGCGGAATCGAGCCTGATTCGGACGATATTATTCTTTCGCAGATGCGCCGTCAGGCTCAGGTTGCCATCGACAGCGCAGATGTTATAATTTTCGTCACGGACATGAGAACGGGTGTTGTTGCGACTGATCAGGAGGTTGCTTCGATGCTCATGAAAAGCGGCAAGCCGATTGTGCTTTGCGTAAACAAATGCGACACGATAGGCGAACCGCCGATGGAATTCTACGAGTTCTACAATCTTTGCCTCGGTGAGCCGATAAGAGTTTCAGCTGTTCACGGCCACGGCACAGGCGATCTGCTCGATGAGGTTATTCAATATTTCCCCGAGGAGGAAGACGAGGGCGAGGACGACGACAGAATCCGTGTCGCAGTTATCGGCAAGCCGAATGTCGGCAAATCCTCTCTCATAAACGCCATTGCGGGCGAGGAGCGTGTTATCGTTTCCAACATTGCAGGAACAACGAGGGATGCGACCGATACGCTGATTGAAAATCAGTTCGGCAGGTTCATCTTCATTGACACGGCAGGTATCCGCCGCAAGAGCAAGGTTGAAGAAGCGATTGAAAAATACAGCGTTCTCCGTGCAAGAATGGCTGTTGAAAGAGCTACCGTATGCGTTATCATGATTGATGCGCAGGAGGGCTTCACCGAGCAGGATTCAAAGGTTGCCGGAATCGCTCACGACCTCGGCAAGGCGTGTATTATCGCCGTCAACAAGTGGGATGCGGTCGAAAAAGACGGCAAGACCATGGACAGCTACCGCAAAAAGCTGATGAATGATTTCTCCTTTATGTCCTATGCGCCGATTATTTTTATCTCGGCAAAGACGGGTCAGCGGCTTGACAGACTTTTTGAGCTTATCAAGTTCGTTGACACCCAGAATGCAATGAGAATTTCGACGGGCAAGCTCAACGATATTCTTGCCGAAGCGACGGCAAGAGTTCAGCCGCCGACGGATAAAGGCAGAAGACTTAAAATATATTATATTACACAGGCTTCTACAAGGCCGCCGACATTTGTCTGCTTCGTCAACCGCAAGGATCTTTTTCATTACAGCTATCAGCGATATATCGACAATCAGATCCGTGAGGTTTTCGGCCTTGAGGGTACGCCGACAAAGATGGTAATCCGTGAAAGAGACGAAAAGAAATGATTATTTTAGGAATTGACCCCGGCTATGCCATAATCGGCTACGGTGTGCTGGAATACAGCAACAATCATTTCAAGGTGCTCGGCTACGGTGCAATAACGACCAAGGCGGGCACACCGTTCAACAAGCGGTTGGAGATAATCTACCGTGAGCTTGACCTGATAATGACCCGCTATAAGCCCGATGTTATGGCGATCGAAAAGCTTTTCTACAACACTAACGCAAAGACGGTCATTGATGTTGCGCAGGCGAGGGGAGTTATCGTGCTGACGGCGCAGCTCCACGGGCTTGAAATTGCCGAATACACGCCGCTTCAGGTCAAGCAGAGCGTTGTCGGTTACGGCAGAGCGGAGAAAAAGCAGGTGCAGGAAATGATGCGCATAATGCTGAAATTTGATGAAATACCGAAGCCCGACGACACGGCGGACGCCCTCGCAATGGCTATCTGCCATGCCCATACCAGCGGTTCGCTTGTCGGCAGGCTGAAGAAGTATTATTGAACTTTATAGTCTTGTAGATAAAAGAGGTACTGTACCAGCCTCCCATAATTGTTAGGGGAGGTGGCTTCGGCGGATTGCGCCGAAGCCGGAAGGGTTAAAATCATATATCTGCTTGACAATCCCAATCCCCACCACCGCAAGCGGTTCCCCTCACCTTGCTTCAAGGGCAATGTCGTTAACTTAAGGCTTTTAGGGGAGTTGTCAGCGAAGCCGACTGAGGGAGTAATTTCAAGAGAAAAGATAAAAGTGAAGAGTGAAAAGAAGCGGTGGCTTTGCGTTGCAAAGCATTAAAAAGTCTGATGAAATTAAATTTGATTTAGTAGGGGCGTGCATTGCACGTCCGCCAAAGTCTGCAAGAAATAAAAGCGGACGACCAATGGTCGCCCCTACAAAAAGACAGGAAACTTCATCTGACACTCTAACCACTTCGTCGTGCCACCGCTCACGCAGGGGAGACGAGAAAAATTTCTGCAAAAAATAATTTACCGAAAGGCGGAAAACGATGATATATTCTCTTACGGGCAAGGTAATTGCACTTGACCAAAACGGACTTGCTGTTCAATGCGGCGGAATTGCGTTTTTCTGCTTTTCCACGATGAACACATTAAAAAATGTTGCGCTCAACACGGAAACGACGGTTTACACCTACCTCAATGTTCGTGAGGACGCAATGGAGCTTTACGGCTTTTCAACGCCGAACGAGCTTGACGCCTTTAAGCAGCTCATTACGGTTTCGGGCGTGGGTCCCAAGGCGGCACTTGCGATACTTTCCGTGCTGACTCCCGATAAGCTTGCGCTGAGCATCGCTTCGGGCGACGCAAAGTCTATTACCCGTGCGCAGGGAGTCGGAGCGAAGATAGCCAACAGAATCATTCTTGAACTGAAAAATAAATTCAGCGCAGAGCTTACCCAGGAGCAGTCCGAGCTTGTAGGAGCGGTTCTTATGACCTCGGGGGCAGAAAATGTGAGCGAAGCGATAGAGGCTCTCGTTCAGCTCGGCTACAGCAGATCAGAGGCTGCCGCAGCACTCGGAAAGCTGGACGGTACTTTGCCTGTCGAGGAGCTTATCAGGCAGGCTCTTAAATCGCTGATATAAGGAGGGAACTGCATGGAGGATATGGATTTTGAAAACAGAATAGTCGCTCCCGAATATATGGATAACGATTCCGATGTGGAGTTTCAGCTTCGCCCGAGGACGATGAGCGACTATATCGGTCAGACCAAGGTTAAGGAAAATCTTTCAATTTATATAGAGGCGGCAAGGAAAAGAAACGAGCCGCTCGATCATGTGCTTCTCTACGGCCCTCCGGGCTTGGGAAAGACGACGCTTGCCGGCATTATTGCCAACGAGATGGGAGTTAATTTTCGTGTTACCTCCGGTCCGGCTATCGAAAAGCCGAAGGATCTTGCTGCGCTGTTGACAAATCTCAGCGAGGGCGATGTGCTTTTTATTGACGAGATTCACAGAATGAACAGGAGTGTTGAGGAGGTTCTCTATCCTGCGATGGAGGACAATGCGCTTGATATAATCATCGGCCAGGGACCGTCGGCGAGGAGCATAAGAATAGATTTGCCGAGGTTTACCCTTGTCGGCGCAACGACGAGAGCAGGACAGCTCAGTGCGCCGCTTCGTGACCGTTTCGGCGTTATTGCAAGGCTCGAGCTGTACTCGCCCGAGGATCTGAGCAGTATCGTAAAAAGAAGCGCAGGTATACTTAATATAGAAATTACCGACGAGGGAGCTTATCAGATAGCTTCCCGTTCGAGAGGAACGCCGAGAATCGCCAACAGATTTTTGAAGCGTGTCCGTGACTTTGCGCAGGTGCTCGGTAACGGTATTATTACCGACGAAAACGCCGACCTTGCGCTCAATCGCCTTGAGGTCGATCCGCTCGGACTTGATTCCATCGACAGGCTTCTTTTGACGGCGATGATAAAAAATTATAACGGAGGCCCCGTGGGTCTTGAAACGATCGCCGCCGCAATAGGCGAGGAAGCGATTACCATTGAAGATGTCTATGAACCGTACCTGATGCAGATCGGCTTTCTTTCGAGAACGCCGAGAGGTCGTATGGTTACGCCTGCCGGCTACGCCCATCTGGGTATGCCGATGCCTGCGCAGAACGGAGCAAATAACAACCCGGTTCCATTGATGGAGCAGCAAAAATTTGAACTTTGATTCGGAGGTCATTTTATGGGTAGATTATTCGGAACAGATGGCGCAAGAGGAGTTGCGAACTCGGAGCTTACCTGCGAGCTTGCTATGCAGATAGGCCGTGCGGCTGCAATGGTTCTCATTGATGAGAACAAAAAGCGTCCGAGAGTTATGATAGGAATGGACACAAGAATTTCATCAAATATGCTTTGTTCTGCGATTACGGCAGGTCTTTGCTCGGTGGGTGCGGATGTTATGCAGCTCGGCGTGCTCCCCACACCGGCGGTTGCATTCCTTGTAAAAAAATACGATTACGATGCGGCGGTCATGATCACCGCTTCGCATAACCCGTGCGAATACAACGGTATCAAAATCTTTCAGGCGGACGGCTACAAGCTTCCTGATGAGCTGGAGGAGAAGATCGAGGCCATTATTCTTGACGGCGTAACGCTTCCTCCGGTTAAAATCGGAGCGGATATCGGCCGCATAAGAAGCTCCGAGATGCCGACATTTGATTACACCCGGCATCTTATCTCAACGGTTGAGGACATTGACTTTTCGGGCTATAAGGTTGCTCTTGACTGCGCAAACGGTGCGGCAAGCGTAACTGCTCCCGACCTTTTCACCGAGCTTGGCGTTGACTGCCATGTTAAGTCGTCAATGCCGAACGGTATCAATATCAATCGTGAATGCGGCTCGACTCACCTTGACGGACTTCAAAGATATGTCAGGGAGTACGGCTGCGAGGTTGGCTTCGCCTTCGACGGCGACGCCGACAGAATGCTGGCTGTTGACGAGAACGGCGAGATCGTTGACGGCGACAAGATCATCGCAATCTGCGCCAAGGATATGAAGCAGAGGGGTGTTCTTTCCGACGACACCGCCGTTGTTACCGTTATGAGCAACATGGGCTTTTTCGAGTTCTGCAAGAAGAACGGAATCAAGACCGAGATCACAAAGGTCGGCGACAGATATGTTCTTGAAAACATGAGAGAAAACAACTTTAAGATAGGCGGCGAGCAGTCGGGTCATGTCATTTTCTTTGACTACGCATCAACGGGTGACGGTCAGCTTACGGCTCTCCAGCTGCTTGCGGTTATGAAAAGAACAGGCAAAAAGCTCTCGGAGCTTGCCGCAGAGATGGAGGTATTTCCGCAGGTTCTTATCAATGTCAGGGTTTCCCAGATGGGCAAGGCTCGCTACGATAACGACGCGGAGATAAAAAAGGCCGTTGCAAGCGCAGAAAAGGAGCTTGGGGATTCCGGCAGGGTGCTTGTCCGTGTTTCCGGCACAGAGCCGCTTGTAAGAGTAATGCTTGAGGGCAGGGACGAGAACAAGATTCAGCTTCTTGCCGAGGAGATTGCACAGGTAGTTAAAGAAAGACTTATATAAACGGAGGATGTCAGAATGAGAGTTGCCGACGGCTGGAAGGATTATGAATTGCTGGATTGCTCCGACGGAGAAAGGCTTGAGCGTTGGGGCGAGGTTATACTTATCCGTCCCGATCCGCAGGTTATATGGAAAACTCCGAAGAAGCATCCGATGTGGAAAAACGCAAACGCCAGATATCTCCGCTCATCGACGGGCGGAGGACACTGGGAAATTTTGAGAAAAACTCCTGACGCATGGCGAATAAATTATAAAGAGCTTGGGCTGAATGTTAAAACAATGGGCTTCAAGCACACGGGAATTTTCCCCGAGCAGGCAGTCAATTGGGATTACACCGCCGAGCTTATAAAGAACGCAGGCAGACCCGTAAAGGTGCTCAACCTGTTTTCTTACACCGGTGGCGCAACGGTCGCCTGTCTTAAGGCAGGGGCGCAGGTTGTCCATGTTGACGCTTCAAAGGGCATGGTAAACTGGGCAAAGGAAAACGCAGCCGCTTCTCATGTTGCCGACAGACCCGTGAGATGGATTGTTGACGACTGCATAAAATTTGTTCAGCGTGAGATACGCAGGGGCAATAAATACGACATTATCATTATGGATCCGCCGTCATACGGCAGAGGCCCCGGCGGCGAGGTCTGGAAGCTTGAGGACGAGGTTTACGGCTTCGTGGAGCTTTGCACTCGGGTGCTTTCGGACGATCCGATAATGATGCTTATAAATTCATACACAACAGGACTTTCGCCGGCGGTTATGCAATATATTTTGGGTGCGCTTGTCGTGCCGAAATTCGGCGGAAAGGTGACGGGCAGCGAAATAGGCTTGCCCGTAACGCAGACGGGCATGATTCTTCCGTGCGGTGCGTCTGCAATTTGGAAAAAGTAATTCGGAGAAGCACAAGCTATGAGCGATACCATTATAAAATTCGATAGCGTTTCGTTTGCCTACGAGTCGGAGGACGAGGAGATTGTTAATGCTGTTAATGATTTCAGCCTTGATGTGCCCGCAGGTCAGTTCCTTGCTGTCCTCGGTCATAACGGCTGCGGCAAATCGACAGTCGCAAAGCTGATAAACGGCATACTTGTCCCGAACAAGGGCAGGGTAACGGTTGAGGGAATGGACACCTCCGACGAGGAAAAAACGATAGATATCCGCAAAACCGTCGGTATGGTTTTCCAAAATCCCGACAATCAGATCGTTGCAACGATTGTTGAGGACGATGTAGCCTTCGGGCCGGAAAATCTCGGCGTTGAGCCTGCCGAAATCAGAAAAGCGGTTGACAATGCGCTGAAGGCGGTCGGAATGTATGAATTCCGCACCCGTGAACCGCATCGACTTTCGGGCGGACAGAAGCAGAGAGTTGCGATCGCAGGCGTTATTGCGATGAACACAAGGTGTATCGTAATGGACGAGCCGACCGCAATGCTTGACCCGCAGGGCAGGAAAGAGGTCATGGACACGGTAATGAAGCTCAACAAGGAGCTTGGAATCACCGTTATTCTCATTACTCACTACATGGACGAGGCTGTCAAGGCGGACAGAGTCGTAGTTATGGACGGCGGCAGGATAGCCATGGACGGCACGCCGAAAGAGGTTTTCAGGAATGTTGAAAAAATGAAAAAGCTGGGGCTTGATGTACCGCAGGCGACCGAGCTTGCCTACAGGCTCAGAAAAAAAGGCTTCAAGCTTCCCGACGACATACTTGATGAAAACGAATGCGCCGAGGCCATTCTCAAAATTCTGGAGGTGAAGAAGTGATGCCGATACTTTCAATGCAGGGCGTTACTCACCTTTATAATGAGGGAATGCCGAGCGAATCAAAGGCGATAGACAATATAAATCTTGATATAGAGGAGGGCGAGCTGGTCGGAGTTATCGGTCACACAGGCTCGGGCAAAAGCACCCTCGTTCAGCATTTTAACGGAATTCTGAAGCCGAAAAGCGGAAATGTTATTGTTGACGGTGTTGACATCTGGTCGGATAAAAAGGCGACAAGAGAGGCACGCTTCAAGGTCGGTCTATGCTTCCAGTACCCGGAGTATCAGCTTTTCGAGGAGACTGTGTACAAGGATATTTCCTTCGGTCCGAAGAATATGAAGCTCCCAGACGAGGAGATAGCCAAAAGAGTAGCTTCGGCGGCGGCATATGTCGGGCTGAAAAGAGAGCTGCTCGAAAAATCGCCGTTTGACCTTTCGGGCGGCGAAAAAAGACGGGCGGCCATAGCAGGCGTTATCGCCATGCAGCCCAAGGTTCTCATTCTTGACGAGCCGACGGCAGGCCTCGACCCGATTGGCAGAGACACGATACTTGATATGATAAAGAATTACCGTGAAAAAACGGGAAGCACCGTTCTGCTTGTTTCGCACAGCATGGAGGATGTTGCAAGGATAGCGACCAAGGTGGCCGTCATGAACAACGCAAGGCTTGAAATGTACGGAACAGTCGATGAGGTTTATTCCCACGCCGAAAGACTCAGAGAGATAGGACTGAACATTCCGCAGATTTCAAAGGTGTTCGAGATACTCAAAAAGAACGGACACGATTTCGGCTCGGTCTATACCGTTGACCGTGCCGTTGAGGTGCTTGGTAGATGTTAGAGTTTAGACGGTAGATTGTAGATTGTAGACTGGCGTGAAGTGAAATTCTGCGTTTAAATTTATAGAGATGTAAAGAAAAAATTGTGCATATTGAAGCGATTTTTGTAGGAGCGAGCATTGCTCGTCTGGTAAAGTCAGCAGAAAACAACGAGGACGACCGATGGTCGCCCCACGATAGATGTTAGATTTTAGATTGAAGATGTTAGATGTGTTGGAAATAAAATTCTGCGTTGAAATTTGCAGTGTTGTAAAAGAAAAGTCTCGGTGCGATGTAGGCATCGCACCCTACGAAATAGATGGTAGACGGTAGATGCTGGATTTTAGATGATGTTATGGGAAAATAATGTTTTTAATTTCCGCAGGTCTACAATCTAACATCTAATGTCTAAAATCTATTTCGTAGGGGTCGATGACCACATCGACCCAAAGTCAGC
Organism: Bacteroides faecis; assembly: GCA_963625295.1. Taxonomy (GTDB): domain Bacteria; phylum Bacillota; class Clostridia; order Oscillospirales; family Acutalibacteraceae; genus CAG-488. The sequence goes on along the minus strand of CAVFTC010000023.1, from coordinate 13,346 downwards.
AGAAAACAACGAAGGCGAACATCGCTCGTCCGTTAAAGTCAGCAGAAGCCTTATCAGCCTCCCCTTATTGTAAGGGGAGGTGGCTCGAAGAGCCGGAGGGGATAAGGAACAGCATTCCATAACTTTATCTATAATCTAAGGTAACATGGAAAACCGTCTTAAATCCCCACCACCGCATGCGGTCTTGCTTCAAGGGGAGGCAGGTAAGATAGATGGTAGATTTTAGATGGTAGACGGAAGATGTTAGATGATGTTAATGAAAGACACAGCATTTAATTGTGCGGTATTGCCTTAAATGAAGTCTAAAATCTACTATCTAAAATCTAAAGTCTATTTCGGAGGTGTAAACAGTGTTAAAGGATATCACGATAGGTCAGTATTATAATGTTGAATCGCCGATTCATCGCATGGATGCAAGAATGAAGATCATACTGACCGTTGTGTTCATTGTTTCGATTTTTATGTGCAAAAGCTTTGAGGCTCTCGGTCTTATGCTGCTTTTCACATTGACAGTCAATATAATTTCAAAGGTTCCCGTGAAGATGGTTGCAAAAAGTCTCAAGCCGATCGTCGTTATAGTTCTGTTCACCTCAGTGTTGAACATTTTCTATATCCGAGGCGGCGCGGAGCTTGTCAATTGGCATTTTATTCACATCACGACAAACGGACTTTTTACCGCCTTGTTCATGGCGATAAGAATTGTTTGTCTTGTTGTTATCAGCTCGCTTTTGACCTACACGACTACGCCGACCGTTTTGACGGATTCCCTTGAAAAGCTTTTTGCTCCGCTCAAGCTTATCAAAGTGCCCGTGTCAACGCTTGCGATGATGATGACGCTGGCTTTGCGCTTTATCCCGACCCTCATTGACGAGATTGACAGGATAACGAACGCTCAGAAGGCGAGGGGAGCAGACCTTGATAACGGAAGCTTTATGCAAAGGGTCAAGGCTCTTGTGCCGATCATCGTCCCGCTTTTTGTTTCGTCGATAAGGCGTGCATATGAGCTTGCCGACGCAATGGATTGCCGCTGCTACACCGGTGGCTCGGGCAGAACGAGAATGAAGCAAATGAAGCTCAGAGCAACGGATTTTGTGTGGCTTGGCGCAACGCTCGTTTATTTTGCGGGAATTATTGCCCTCAATTATTATTTCAAGGCGGTGCTTGTTAAATGAGAAACCTTGCGCTTCGCCTGATGTATGATGGCACAAGCTTTCACGGCTGGCAGGTTCAGCCGAACGGAATAACGGTTCAGGAGTGCATGCAGGACGCTGTTGAAAAAATACTCGGAGTGCGTGAGAGCGTAACCGGCTGCAGCCGCACCGACGCAGGCGTTCATGCCAACGATTTTTGCTGCACGCTGAGAACGGAGAACGGCATTGACTGTTACCGGCTGGTCGGCGCACTCAATGCTGTTTTGCCGGATACCGTGGCTGTTAAATCCTGCGCCGAAGTACCGCTTGATTTTCACCCGAGATACGATTGTAAAAGCAAGAGATATCTTTACAGAATATGGAATGCGCAGGCGAAGAATCCGTTTCTCAAAAATTACGCATGGCACTACAAAACGAAGCTCGACGCAGAATTTTTGAACGAACAGGCTCGGCAGTTTGTCGGAACGCACAATTTTGCGGCGTTTTGCTCCTCGGGCAGCAGCGTTGAGGACACGGTTCGCACGATTTTTGACTGTGGTGTTACGAGAAACGGCGACGAGGTTGATTTTTTTGTTGAGGGCGACGGATTTCTTTACAATATGGTGAGGATAATGGTCGGCTCGTTAATAGAAATTTCAGAAAAAAGAATTGAAAAAGACACATTGTCGGCTATAATAGAAGGTATGGACAGAGAAAAGGCGGGCAGAACCGCTCCGGCGTGCGGACTTTTTCTTGATAAGGTCAGCTATGAGGAGGCAGGAATTTGAAAAGCTCCGGAAAATCCAAAAAGATAAAATTTAAATTAAATGAACGAAGCAAGAGGATTTTTACTGTCATTTTGGCGCTTGCAGTTGTTATTCTTATTGTCATGACGGCGGCACAAAAGCTCGGCAATATGACGGTTTCGACCTTCACCGCCGATGTTAAAACATATTTTATGAGCCTCGGCTCGGGCGACGGCTATCCTTATGAGATCAGCGCCGGCAAGGTTAAGAGCATAACGGTGAATAAATCCAATCTTAATCTGCTGCTTGACGATAAAACCTTGACTTTGACATCCTCCGCCAAGGAGATAATGCCGAAAAGCCATACATATTCCAATCCCGTCATGAAAACAAAAGGCTCGAAGATGATAGTTTTTGATCTTGATTCGGGCAAATTCAGAGTTCAGCGAGGCTCGGATATTGTCTGCGAAGAAAAGCTTGACAAGAACATCATGGCGGCGGCAATAGGCGCAAAGGGAAATTATGCCGTTGCAACCTACGGAAACGATGTTCAGGCTGTGCTCAGGGTGTATGAAAGAAGCGGCAAGGAAAAATTCATATGGAATTTCAACGACGAGAGAGTGACGGATATCGACCTTTCGTCCAACGGCAAATTTGCTGCGGTCGCTGCGATTAAGGCGTCAAACGGCGAGATGTCGTCAAAGCTTTATGTTTTCAATCTCTCAACAGCGGATAATTATATTGCGTGCTTCGATTATAAGGGAACGACCCTCCTGCGTGTCAATTATATCAAGGGTAATAACATAGTTGCCGTGGGTGACAATCTCAAATCGTATATAAAAAACAACACGAACAAGCAGGAGGACATGAAGTTCAATTCCGACAAGCTTCATAATTACTGCGTCAGCGAAGACGGATCGTCCGCAATAGCTTTTTCAAAATACGGCAGCTCCTCGCTCTCCTCACTCAGCTTTTACAGCAACACAAACAAGGAGAGGTTCACCGTCGATTTTGACAAGGAGATAAGAGGAGTTAATACGGACGGAAAATATATTGCAGTCCTCTTTGACAGTGAGGTGAAAACCTTCAACAAACGAGGAAAGCAGGTCGGAACGATTTATTTCTCCGGTGAACCGAAAAGCGTTACGGTTGACGGCAGCAGGACATATGTGCTGACCGGCGTAAATATAAAAAGCTACAAAACAAGAGGAACTACAGACGAAAGGCAGGCGTCAGAATAATGCAGGAGCATATAGTTGATATAATTCTTATTGCAATAGTTGTGCTGGTGACGGTAAGATATTACTGTCAGGGTCTGGTTCAAACTATTTTCAAATTCGGCTCGTATATTATTGCGCTTTTGTCTGCAAAAATTTTCTGTGGCACAGTGACCGATTGGATATACAGCAACACAAAGCTTTTTGGCAGCACGGAAAGATATCTCGCAAAGCTTATTATATTTGTGCTCATTTATATAGCTGTCAGACTTTTGTTTACATGGATAATCCGTCTTTTGGATTCCTTCAAAAAGCTGCCGATTCTCAAAAAGGCAAACAAGCTCCTTGGAGCACTGCTCGGCTTCGGCTGCGGAGCAATTGTTGTTATAATTTTAAGTGTGGGCTTGCAAATATCCTCCCATGTGGTGTATAATGCAAAATATGTAAATGCGATTGACTCGTCCGTGATAGTTCAGGCTGTTATTTCAAACGACAAGATCGCCGAAAATATCAAGACATTCAACAATTCCTACGGAGGTATATAAAATGGTTAAGGATCTTTTCAAAAACTGGAACACGATACCGAATTGGCTTTCTTTCGCAAGAATAATCATGGTGCCGATCTTCGCATATCTTTTTCTCAACGATTCGATTCCGAACAATATAATATGGGCGGTTGTTGTGCTTGCTCTTTCGGGACTTTCCGATTGCTTTGACGGCAAGATTGCACGGCGCTTCAATCAGGTCAGCGAGCTTGGAAAGGTGCTTGACCCGGTGGCGGATAAGCTGACGCAGATAACCATCGCCGTTCTGCTTTACATCCGATTCAGCTCCAGCTCCGAATCGCTCATCAAAACCTTCAGCTGGATTTTCCTTATATTTATTATCAAAGAATTTGTAATGGTACTCTTCGGAGGAATTATGATAGCCATAGGTCTTAAGCCCGGTGCGGCCGAGATTTACGGCAAGGTTGCGACCTGCGTATTCTATTTCGTAATGATAGCGCTGTTTGCATTCGCTCCCGATGTCGGAGCTTTCAACGGTCTTTGGACAATTCCCGACGCAATGCTCATCGTACTTGTTGCGATTTCGGCGTTGCTGACGGTTGTGGCGTTTGTCAGCTATCTGCCCGGAGTTTACAAGCAATTCAAGGAAAAATTCATAAAAAAATAACAGGAGATAAATAATGAAGCAAATAATGTGCAGCAAATGCGGCATCAGACCGGCTGTGATATTCATGACAAGAATGGACGGCGACAAAAGCTCCCATCAGGAGGGGCTTTGCCTGAAATGCGCAATGGAGTCAACCGGTCCGATAAAGCAGATGATGGAAAACATGGGAATAACCGAGGACGACTACGAAGCAATGAGCGAGCAGTTCGGCGCAATGATGGGCATGGGCGACGAAGGCGAGGGCTTCGAGCCGGGCGGAACGCCGACCTTCCCGTTTATGCAGGGCTTTATGAACAAGCCCGAGCAGGAGGATTTTACGGATGTTCCCGACACGGAAGTTAAAGAAACCAAAACAAGCAAGAAAAAGAACGAAAAAAAGTCGAAGAAGCGCAAGTATCTTCCGCTCTACTGCACCAATCTGACAAGGAAGGCGAAGGAGGGCAAGATCGACAGAATAATCGGCAGAGATAACGAGATATACAGAACGATACAAATTCTTTGCCGCCGTTCAAAGAACAATCCCTGCCTTATCGGTGAGCCGGGCGTCGGTAAAACCGCTATCGCAGAGGGTTTGGCTCTCAGGATTGCGAATGGAGAGGTTCCCGCAAAGCTTGCCAACAAAGAGATTCAGCTCCTCGACCTTACCTCGCTTGTTGCAGGCACTCAGTTCAGAGGTCAGTTTGAGGGCAGAGTAAAGGGTCTTGTCGAGGAGGTTAAGTCAGAGGGAAACATTATCCTCTTTATCGACGAGGTGCATAACCTTGTCGGTACGGGCGGAGACTCCGAAGGCTCGATGAACGCCGCAAATATTCTTAAACCCGCTCTTTCAAGGGGCGAGGTTCAGATTATCGGCGCAACTACCTTTACCGAATACAGGAAGTATATCGAAAAGGACGCCGCACTCGAAAGACGATTGCAGCCCGTTAAGGTTGAAGAGCCGTCAATTGACGACACCTATAAAATGCTTTTGGGCATAAAGGATTATTACGAGAATTACCATAAGGTTCAAATAAGCGACAATCTCGTTTACAGCGCAGTTACGCTCTCCGAGAGATTTATCAACGACAGATTCTTGCCGGACAAGGCTATTGACCTGCTCGACGAGGCCTGCACCTGCGCAAACCTCAGGAACAAGAACATCAGCGAGTATGAAAACAGGCTTAACGAAAAGGCGGATCTTATTATCCGTGAGCAGGAGCTTATGGAGTCGGAAGAGCCGGATTATGAAGCGATCGCCAAGGTTAAGCAGGAGATCATGCAGTGCGAGACAAGAATAAATCAGCTTATTCCGTTGGTTGAGGATTCACCGGTTACCGAGGAGGATCTGGCAAGGGTAATTCAGCTTTGGACAGGTATTCCGGCGCAGAAGATTGTCGAAAGCGACCTTCGCAGGCTCGCCGACCTTGACAAAAAGCTCAAGGCAAAGGTCATCGGTCAGGATGAGGCCGTTGATGTTGTCGCAAAGGCTGTCAGACGAGGCAGAATATGCGTAAGTCCGAGAAGACGACCGTCGTCATTCATCTTTGTAGGTCCTACGGGCGTGGGAAAAACCGAGCTTGTAAAGCAGCTTGCAAACGAGCTTTTTGACACACCTGAGACTCTTATCAGGCTTGATATGTCCGAATTCATGGAGAAGCACAGCGTTTCAAGAATCATCGGTTCGCCTCCGGGCTATGTCGGCTATGACGAGGCAGGTCAGCTGACCGAAAAGGTTCGCCGCAAGCCGTATTCGGTGCTCCTTTTTGACGAGATAGAAAAGGCTCACCCCGATGTTATGAATATTCTGCTTCAAATTCTTGACGAGGGCAAAATCACCGATGCGCAGGGCAGAACCGTAAGCTTTGAAAATACGGTTATCGTTATGACCTCGAATGCCGGCAGCAGCCGCTCGGAGGGTGCACTCGGCTTCGGAAAGACCCAGGGCGATGTCAACAAGGAAAAGGCATTGAAAGCACTCAGGGAGTTCCTTCGTCCCGAATTTCTCGGCAGAGTTGACGAGGTCGTTGTGTTCAATGACCTTGACGAGGACGCATTCAAAAAGATTGCCGTGCTCATGCTCGATGAGTTTAAAGAGCCGCTCAGGGACAAGGGCATAGCGTTTGCTTATACCGATGAAGCCGTTGCCGAGCTTGCAAAAGATTCCGTCGGCGGCACAAGGGGCGCAAGAGATCTCAGAAACAATATTCGCCGCAAGGTAGAGGATAAGATTGCCGAAAAGATTCTCGAAAATATCGACACGCCCGTAACAACGATCACGGTTGATGTCGAAAACAACGATATAGTTCTCAAATAAAATTAAGGCAACACTGCACAAATCGAGGCGCACGCCTTGCTTGAATCTGTTTTCGTCATGTTGCACAAAAATCTTACTGCGCAATCCGCACACCTAAATTGTGCGGTATCGCCTTAAGGCAACACTGCATAGTCGGATAGTGCAGTGTTGCCTTAACTATTTTTTTATTTAAGCATTGATTTTTATGTTGATTTGTGGTAATTTTGTTTTAGGCGGAGTACCTCTGCAATCGTTTTGCAGGGCTGCCGATTTAATTCCGACAGGAGGCTTTCAGATGAAAAGGTTGATAAAAAAAGCGGTAACGGTAATTCTTGCCTGCGTTATGGCTTTTGGCACGGTGAACTGCCTTGCCGTTGAGGGTAAGCAATACTATGATTACGGCACTTATGTTGTTCTGGGTGACAGCGTTGCCAGCGGACATAACGACTTGGTTTATATTGATTCGGAGTTCAAGCGTGTCGAAGCGTCGTATGGCGCATATGTTGCCGATGAGCTTGGCGTTGAATACATTCCGATGGCTTGCCCGGGAACAAGAACGATAGATATGCGCTATATGCTTGAGGACGATTATCCGGCGGACGAATATCTTTTCCATGACGCTCATGATGTTGAGGTCATGAAGCAGAGAATTCCCGAATACCGCAAGGCGATTTCCGAGGCGGGACTTATTACCCTCGGTGTCGGCGGCAACGATTTCGGAACATTCCTCACATGGGTGGTTGCCGATGAGCTGGAGAAGCAGAACACCTGCGACGAATATGTCAAGGCTCTCAGGGAGCTGCTTGAGCAGGGCGGCGCAGACGACGATATGCTTGCCAATCTTGACAAGGCGGTGGAACTTGCCAAGGCTATGGGCGCAATGCCGGAGCTTGTTAAGGTTCTTCCTCAGGCTCTTAAATACGGAGTTGAAAATTTCAAGAAAAACTGGGACATCGTTATCGAGGATATCCTTGCCCTCAATCCCGATGTTGAGCTTCTTGTAATAGGTATGTTCGACAACGGCGTTAAAAACGACGAGGACGCCGCCGCAAGCGAAGAAGGTTCACTGATCCCGAGCATAGGTCAAACGATAGTTGACCTGGCGAACAAACCGATGAAGGAGGGCGCAGAGAAATACGGCTACACCTTCGTTGACACGACCGGTACGGTTTGCGATACCTACCACCCGAAGCCGGAGGGCTACAGACACATAGCGGACAAAATTCTTGAGGCACTTCCCGATGCGAGATTCCCTTACACGGATGTTGCCGAAGGCTCGGAATATTACAATGATGTTGAGTTTATGTACACTCACGGCATTATGAGCGGAATTACGGATACCGAATTCGGTCTTGATTCGTCCTTGACGAGGGCTGCGCTTGCGCAGGCACTTTATAATATCGCCGGAGCGCCGACGGTTGCTTCCGATGTGATCTTTAACGATGTCGAAAGCTCCGATGCAGCATATAATGCGGCAGTCTGGGCAGTTGATAAAGAAATCTTGAGTGCAAAGAACGGCAATTTTTCTCCCGACGGCGAGATTACCGTGATCGACTTTGCTTTGAGCCTTGTCAGACTTTCGTTTGCCGGTAAGCTGAATTTGGTAAAGGCTGTAAAAACCATCATCATGGCTTTTAATATTATCAAGGAGTTCGGATTTACGAGCTTTAACACAACGCTGACCAGAGCACAGGCGGCGCAAAGGCTTGTTGATTATTGCAGCATATAATAAGCATAACATAAAACACCGCACGAGGGCAAATAAGCTTTCGTGCGGTATGTTTTTAGGCTCAATTTTCGGTTATGCTGATAAAGCGTGGAAGCTGCCTTGAGGTTATCTGATAGATTCCGGCGTAATCGCCTCGGAACAGGACGGTTATCGTGTTTTCGCCGCTTTTCAGGCGGAAAACCTCGTCCTCACTTTCCTTGTCAATTGCAGTCAGCGTTGCGCTTTTCAGCAGTCCGATTTCAACATCCTCGTTGTCGATTGCGGAAATTTTGACCTCGGCTTCGGTGTTGTTCGGGTTGTAGATGTTCAGCACGCATTCAATATAAACATAGTTGTCGTCGGTATAAAAATCGACAAAATAGCTCTTGTCGCTGTTGTCGAGTATCGGCGTTTTTTCAACCGAACAGGAACCAAGCGAGAAAATCAAAACGGCACATATAAGAAGTGAAATAATTTTTTTCATACGACAATCACCCGATGATAGACTTTAGATTTTAGACGCTGGATTTTAGACCTGCGAAAAATTAAGGCAATACCGCACAATTGGGGTGTGCGAATTGCGCAGTAAGATTTTTCGTCAGGTTGTACAAAAATTTTGTAGGCTTGCTGACGCAAGTCAAGGAATTTTTGTGCAACATGACGGAAACAGATTCAAGCAAGGCGTGCGCCTCGATTTGTGCGGTGTTGCCTTAAATGCTACATTTTTCCGTAACATCATCTAACATCTTCCGTCTCCCGTCTAACATCTATCTTACCACATTAAAATTAAATTTACAAGCGTAGTTGACAAAGAGATAAAAGAGGAGTACAATATGAAATTGAAATTCAGTTTCATATTCAGAGGGTGAATTAAATGGAAAATTCATATAACACGAAGCAGGGCGAGCTTATTCTTTCTCTTTTGCAAGGGCAGCCGGGCAGGCATTTTACCGCCGACGATATAATTTCCGAGCTAGCGAGGGACGGACGCTCCGTCGGCAAGGCTACGGTGTATCGCCATCTCGACAAGCTGATAAAGCAGGGCTTGGTGCGCAAATATATAGCCGAGGAGGGGCAAAGTGCGTGCTTTGAATTCATAGACGAAAGCGGCAACTGTGAGCAGCACTATCACCTGAAATGCTCCGAGTGCGGCCGACTTTTGCATGTCGAATGCGGCTACCTTGACGAGCTTGCGCAGCACATTTCGGAGCACCACGGATTTGTGATAAGCCCGGAGAGAACCGTTCTTTTTGGCTTGTGCAGGGAGTGCAGGGAGGCATTGGATGAAAAATAAAATTACGGCGGTTTTGCTTGTTCTGCTGATGCTACTGCTCTGCGGCTGCTCGTATACCGCACCGAAAAGAAGCGACAGGCTGAGCGTTGTCTGCTCGATTTTTGCTCCGTATGATTTTGCAAGACAGGTTGCCGGCGACAGGGCGGATGTAAAAATGCTGCTGCCGACGGGAGTTGAAAGCCATTCGTACGAGCCGACGCCGAGGGATATAATCGAGCTTGAAAATTCGGATATTTTCTTCTTTGTCAGCGAGCACACGGAAACATGGGTCACGCAGATAACCGACGCATTGGAAAGCGAAAGCGTCAGAAAAATTGAGATTGCCGATGAGCTTGGAATTGATATAAACGACCATGACCATGAGCATCATCACGAGGAAGAGCATGAGGAGCACGACGAGGGCGAAACGGACGAGCACATCTGGACGAACCTTGAAACGGCAACGGAAATGATAGACTGCATTGCAGAAAAAATGAGCGAAGCCGACCCGAACAACGCAGATTATTACAGCGAAAATGCAAGGAGCTATTCTGCGCAAATACTCAAGCTCAGAGATGATTTTTCGCAGCTTGTCGAAAGCTCAAAGCGCAGGGAAATTGTGTCCGGCTCAAGGTTTGCGATGAAAAATTTTACGCATGAATTCGGTATTGAATTCACGGCGGCGTTCGATTCCTGCGTTGACAACACCGAGCCGAGCGCAGCGGTGATGGCGCATATCATTGACAAAATAAATACGGACAAGCTGCCTGTTATTTTCTATGAGGAGCTGACCGAGCCGAAGATAGCAAGGGCAGTCTCCAACGAAACGGGAGCGAAAATGCTGCTGCTTCATTCGTGCCACAATGTTTCTTCGGACGAGATGAAAAGGGGAGAAACCTACCTCTCCTTAATGCAGCAGAATTACAAAAATTTAAAGGAGGCGCTGAACTGATGCAGCTTTTGAAATGCGAAAATATCCACATGAGCTACGACTCGACCAAGGCTGTAAACGGAGTCAGCTTCACCGTTGACGAAGGTGATTTTCTCTGCATCGTCGGCGAAAACGGAGCAGGAAAAAGCACGCTTTTGAAAGGTATTCTCGGCTTGCAGAAAATTTCTGAGGGCAGCATAAGCTTCAACGGAATAGATAAAAGCGAGATCGGCTATCTGCCGCAGAAAACGCAGGTGCAAAAGGACTTCCCTGCCGGCGTAAAGGAGGTAGTCCTCAGCGGCAGGCTTGGCGGAAAAAGAAAGCTTTTTTATACCGCCGAGGACAGAGCGATAGCCAAGGAAAACATGGATATACTCAAAATAAACTCAATAAAAAACAAGTCGTTCAATGAGCTTTCGGGAGGTCAGCAGCAAAGGGTGCTGCTGGCGAGGGCACTGTGCGCAACGGACAGGCTGCTGCTGCTTGATGAGCCGACAACAGGGCTTGACCCGTTCGTGACCGAGGATATGTACCGGTTGATAAGCCATTTGAACAAGGAGCACGGCGTTACGGTAATCATGGTAACTCATGATGTCAAGGGCGCAATAAAATATGCGAATAAAATTCTTTGTATGGAGCATGACGGCGATTTCTTCGGCACAACGGAGGAATATCTGAAAACGGATGCGGCAAAAAGAATTCTGGGAGGTGACTGCCATGCTTGATATGTTCGTTCAGATGTTTTCCTACGGTTTCATGTGCAGGGCGATAATTGTAGGCGTGCTGGTCGCTCTCTGTGCCGCACTGCTCGGCGTTACACTTGTCTTGAAGCGTTATTCCATGATCGGCGACGGGCTTTCCCATGTCGGCTTCGGTGCGCTCTGTGTTGCGCTTGCAATGAATGTTGCGCCGCTTGCGATCTCTGTTCCTGTTGTAATAATTTCGGCATTTCTGCTTCTGAGAATAAGCGATAACAGCAAGATAAAGGGCGATGCGGCAATAGCCCTCATCTCAAGCACGGCGTTGGCGGTCGGCATTCTCGTAACATCAATGACAACGGGTCTTAATTCCGATGTAAACGGATATATGTTCGGCAGCATACTTGCAATGAGCAGCACAGATGTTATAATAAGTATAGCTCTTTCGGCGGCGGTGCTTGTTCTCTACTGCGTGTTTTACAATAAAATCTTTGCTGTGACCTTTGACGAGGGCTTCGCGACGGCGACGGGCACAAAAACGGGCATGTATAACACGCTGATTGCTCTGCTGACGGCGATAACCGTTGTTATCGGCATGAGGATAATGGGCGCAATGCTCATTTCGAGCCTTGTTATTTTCCCGGCATTGACGGCAATGCGTGTTTGCAAAACATTTAAAAAAGTCGTTATCGTTTCGGCGATCGTTTCAGTCGTATGCTTCTTTATCGGTTTGATGGTTTCGTTCGCCTTTTCGATGCCTGCCGGTGCGAGTGTGGTTGCCGTGAATGCGGTAATGTTCGGAATATTCTCCCTTTTCGGAATGATAAAAAGAAAAACTGCATAAATTTACTCTATGAGGTGGTACTATGACAATTAAAGAATTGAAAGAAAATCCGGTCAAGCTTATCGCCGAGGACTGGGCGCTCGTCAGCGCAGGCACTCCCGAGGCTTGGAACACAATGACGGTCAGCTGGGGCGGAGTCGGCGAGCTTTGGGGCAGGGATGTTGCGTTCATCTTTATCCGTCCGCAGAGATACACGAAAAAGTTCATTGATTCCGAGGATTATTTTACGGTGAGCTTTTTTGATCCTGAATATAAGGATAAGCTTCGCTTTTGCGGAAGAGCTTCCGGCAGGGATTGTGATAAAATAAAAGAGGCAGGTCTGAACCTTGCGACGGACGGCGGCGCAGTTTATCCTGCCGAGGCAAGGCTGACGCTCAAATGCAAAAAAATTGCGGTTCAGCTTTTGGATAACAAGGGATTTCTTGACCCGGAAATCGAAAAAAACTACACCGCAGGGGACTATCATTACATGTATATCGGCGAGATTGAAAAAATTATCGAAAAAAAGTAAAAATTTTAAAAAAAAGGGTTGACAAAACGGTAATCTCGGTATATAATAAGCAAGTCGTTTGGGAACAGCAGTTCCCAACGAGAGTCGGTGTCGATGGCGAAGAGGGTCCACCCGTTCCCATCCCGAACACGGTAGTTAAGCTCTTCCGCGCTGACAATACTTGGCGGGCAGCCGCCCGGGAAGATAAGGCGACGCCGACATCATCAAACAGTCGTTTTCGTAACGGCTGTTTTGCTTTCACGGATCCTGTCAGCAGACGGGGTCTGTTTTTTTAAAAATATTTTATAAAGCTATTGCATTTTGCTGAAACCTGTGATACAATAGCTTTTGCGTGAATATATCGAAAGAGGTGAAACACATGAAGGAAGGAATTCATCCTAAGTACGAAGAGACAGTCGTTCGTTGTGCTTGCGGTAATGAGATAAAGACTTGTTCAACAAAGAAAGATCTCCGTGTTGATATTTGCTCAAAATGCCACCCGTTCTTTACAGGTAAGCAGAAGCTTGTTGATACCGGCGGACGCGTTGACCGCTTCAATAAGCGTTTCAATTTGTCTAAATAATGATGAGGAAAAGGCGGTGTATTGTACACCGTCTTTTTTACATGAAAGGGGCTGAGCGTTACGGAATACAGAACGGTTGCAAAAGCGTCAAGCGACGAGTTTATCGAGAAAAAATCCCGATTTATCGGATATATCAAGCCCGTTACGACCCAGGACGAGGCAGTCTCCTTTATAAACGAGATAAAATCAAAGCACTGGGACGCTACGCATAATGTTTATGCCTATGTCTTGCGTGAGGGACAGATACGCCGCTACTCCGACGACGGAGAGCCGCAGGGCAC
>CAVFTC010000022.1:19918-27248 GCA_963625295.1 Bacteroides faecis | reverse complement strand
TTATTTATTCCTGATTCTTTTTACATTTGCATTCATCAGATGGCGGCCGAGATTTCGATAAACGAAGGCTTTCAGCCGTGACATCTCCTGTCCGTGCTCTCGCAGCAGCTCATCGGGGCTGTCGTACACGCCGAAGTCTCTGTTGATGCCCTCGCTTTGAATGTAGGTGTTGTTGCGGTCAAAATCAATCGTCGGGTGTCGGAAATCGCTCACTGCCACACCGTAGCCGCAGAACGCTCCGCTGCAATCGGGATTTGCCGCCTGCAAACGATTCAGATAAAGCTTATCCAAAATGAACGCTTCCAGCTCATACCATATGCCGTCCAGGTACACCTCCACCCAGCTGTGGAACACATTTTGAGGAGCGAGGGCATACACAAGCCCGGTCATTGCGCCCTTTTGAAGCTTTTTATCAATAGTAAAGCCATGAACACGGCAGGGTATGCCGCAGCTGCGCAACAGAGCCATGAACAGCGTTCCCTTGGTGTTGCACTGGCCGTAGCCGTCCGCAAGCACCTTTGACGCCGGAATGCTGTCGTCTGTGTTGTAGCCGAATAAAATTTCATCCCTAACATAATTGTAAATCGCCTTAATGCGTTCAAATTCTCCGAGCGCACGCCAGCCACGCAGCTCAACAAGATTTTGAATCGCCGAATTCGAGAAATCCAGCATCGGCGTTTCTTTCAAATATCTTTCCATAGTCGTGTCCTCCTCCAAACAAAGGTAAAGGTAAATTGTGCGGCGTTGCCTTAATCAAAGCTTCGATTGGCTTTTCTGTATTCGGACGGGCTTTGATTGCACCATTTGCGAAAGGCTTCCGCATAATAACTGCTCCCGGAAAATCCAACCGCTTGCGCCGTTTCGGTTATTGTCATATCTGTATTTTTCAAATACCACATGCTTTGATTCAATCTGTATTGAGTCAAATATGTGTTTGGCGTTACGCCTATGTATTTATCAAACAATTTGCAGCATTTGCTTTGACCGACTGCGCCCGACAGAGCAATATCGGCAAGCGATATTTTTTCACGGTAAAATTTTTGAATATATCCTATCATGTTTTTAAGCGTCGTGAAGTCGCTGCTTGGAGCTCTCTGCGGCACGGAAGCATTTGAATTGGCGAAAATTATCGACCATGCTTTCAAAAACAGAGCGGAAACGGTCAGCGGCGCAGCCGCCTCGTCCCTTGCCCGATACATATCCGTAATGCAGCCAAGCAAGGCCTTCTGCCACGGCACATCGGCGGACAGCTTTATATACGGCATTGCCGTCAGTAACGGCACAACATAATTCTGTTCAAGTGCCCGAGAAACGCAAAGCAGCATGGGGTGCACCAGAATGCAAATAAAATCACACTCGGATTTTGTTCTTGAAAAGCCGCAATGAAGCTGTCTTGAATTTACAAATATCCCCTCGTTTTCTTTTACGGTGATTATTTCGCCGTTAACATTGTAATTCATTTCGCCCTGCTGCACGGCGATAAATTCAATATCATCATGCCAGTGCGCCGGTGCTTCAAAATTACTGTAAGATGAGAGAAGCGCTTTGCGTATATAAATCGGATAATCTTCAAAGTCATAGTGTATAATTTCGGAGCGGTCGTCCTTCATTTCAACTGACAGCATATTCAGCCCTCCTCGCAGGATTGTTATCAAAATTTGCAGGATATCGGTTGAAGTAAGTCGCAGCGTATAATATAATTATATTGAATAAACTTTATTCTGTCAACAGTGACAATGCATCGGAGGACTGCATAAATGAAAGAAGAAGAAAAAATCAAGGCAGGGCTTCTCTTCAGCCCCGCCGATCCCGAATTAAAAGCAATCAAGCTGAAAACGCACAATCTGAATGTTGATTACAACAGCACGCACGAGGACGAAACGGAAAAGAGAGCTGCAATCCTTTCCGAAATAATCGGAGAGCTTGGAGAGGGCGGTTTTATTCAGGGACCTATTGCTTTCCACTACGGGAAGCACACAAAAATAGGAAAGAACTTTTTCGGAAATTTCAACCTCACCGTTCAGGACGACGCAGAGGTCACGATCGGAGATAACTGCAATTTCGGTCCTAATGTAACAATCGTAACTCCCGTTCATCCGATGCTGCCGAATGAGCGTCGGGAAATGCTGACGGCAGACGGAGAGAAAAAGCACCTTTGTTATGCAAAGCCGGTACATATCGGCAACGACTGCTGGTTCGGCGCATCGGTTACTGTCTGCCCCGGCGTAACGATTGGAGATAACTGTGTAATCGGTGCAGGGAGTGTAGTAACAAGAGATATTCCTTCAAACAGCTTCGCCGCAGGCGTTCCGTGCAAGGTCATTCGAGAAATTACGGAAAAGGACAGCATGAATTATAAGCCTGAAATTTTGTCGGACAATACGGTAATTGAATATGATAGCTAAGGCAATACCGCACAAGCAACGGAGGTATAACATGTATAACAACATCAGTGATTGGGATCGTATGGTTGCCGGAAAGCTTTATAATTCCTCAAGCAATGATATTTTCAAGCAGCACGCACTCGGACTTACAAGGTGCGACAGGTTCAATAAAATCGCCATGTGGCGAATTAAGACAAAGCAGCGTGCATTGGAAAGACTGATTCCCTCGGCAAAAGGAAATCAGCTTGCCGTATTTGCGCCGTTTTACTGCGAATACGGCGTAAACATTCATGTCGGCAAGGGCTGCTTTGTGAATTACAACTGCACCTTCCTCGATGTGTCGCCTATCACCCTCGGGAACGGCGTTTGGATCGGCGCAAATGTAACGCTTGCCACCCCGAATCATCCGTTTATCGCAGAGGAACGCCTGCCGGCAGATTACCCCGACGGGAATCATGACCTTGAATACTCCTCACCGATAACAATTGAGGATAACTGTTGGATTTGCTCAAGCGCAACGATTTGCGGCGGCGTAACCGTCGGTAAAAACAGCATTGTTGCCGCCGGAGCGGTGGTAACCAAGGATATTCCGCCAAACAGCATTGCGGCAGGAGTTCCGGCAAGGGTTATTCGTGAAATTGACGAGGGCGACAGAATGAATGTGTGGGAAACATATGTAAAGAACGATTTTCCCATTTCGATGAGGAAACGGTAATAATCATTTCTATGAAGAATATATCACGGCATTGCTGCTGTTATCGGTGATGTGGCAGACCACCATATGCCGTCCGGTTGCTCAAAAATTTTTGGAGAAACATCTTGATTTCCCATAATTTATCAGTTAAAATAAAGACAAGACAACGCTGCACACCCCAATTGTGCGGTGCTGCCTTAAAAGAGAGCCACCGATCGGCGGCTTTCTTAAGAAGCTTCGGTTAGTCCGTGCTAACTGGAACACAAATTTTTTACGGGTCATGCACTGCCCGAGAAGGAGGAGTCATGAAAGACAACGAATTGCAATTTGACCGCACCTGTCATGTGCTGTATTCCAAGCCATGCAAAAAAGAAATTCTGAAAAAGATTGCCTTGCACTTTCCGCAAGAAGAGCGTGAATCGGTTTGGGAGCAGGTGCAGCGGCAATATGTCGATTATCTCGCTGATTGGCGAACAGACCTCGGCGGCAAGCGGAATTTTCACAACGGCGTTTGCGGCACATATGACTGCATTGCGCTGGTCGCTTATTACAAGATCTGCCGTGAAGTCACAAGCCTTGACGAAATTGAAAGCATGGTCGATGACATTCTTCTGCCGACCTTCCGAAAGCTCGGCGTCTTTGCAGACTGCAACAAGCCGTTTTGGCGAAAGCTCATGTACCGTGCATTTCAGCGTGCGAAAAAGCGTTGCGACCGCTGGGGCGACTATAACATGAGCCTCTCGCCCTACGATGAAGTCAAGCCCATCTACTACGAATTTACGACCTGCCCGATGGCCGAGTTTGCAGAACGCAACAACATGACGGAGGTCATGCCGGCTCTGTGCAACGGGGATTACGACGCTATGTCGCTGCTGCACGCTCGGCTTGTGCGCACCACCACCTGCTCCAACGGCTGCAAATGCGACTACACGATATGCGGCGACAAAGACCCATATCTCGACGCTCACCCCGAATACCGTGACGAAGCCGGCTATCGAAGAAATAAATAGGAGGTACTTGCAATGAAATGGATCATTATGCTTGCATTTTATTTTTTATATTGGGGAATATGTTTCCTCTGCACGGGAACGGATAAGAAAAACCTTGCCGGTCTGCGTTCCTATCCCGACACGGTGCAGGCTCGTGTGCGGCAGCAGCTTTCGGACAGCGTCCCAAAGGCAAAATCCGTGCCTGCGATTTTGCTGAGCAATCTTGTGCTTTTCACGGTCGTATTCTCCGTAATCGGTCTGGCCTTTGGAAAAGTCCTTGCCTTTGACGGCTACCTTTCGGCTTTTTTATATTTTC
The DNA here is from genome assembly GCA_963625295.1 of Bacteroides faecis. Taxonomy (GTDB): domain Bacteria; phylum Bacillota; class Clostridia; order Oscillospirales; family Acutalibacteraceae; genus CAG-488. Next base: position 22,865 of record CAVFTC010000022.1, on the reverse strand, counting down.
TTTTGTTCGGCGAGGGACTGGGACTGTTCGACCTACTGATAATCGACCTTCTTTGGTGGCGCAACACAAGGCGCATACGCTTCTCATTCCTGCCCGAAAAGGAGTGCTACCAAGACCCTGCCAAGCACATAGGCTCTTTTCTGCGAGGAATTCCGCTGTTTGCGGTAGTTGCGGCACTGAGCGCATTGATTGTTACATTGATTTGAATAAAAAACAACCCGACAGAACCGCTCTGCCGGGTTGTTTGTGATTTTAATCGGTGTCGCCTTAGAACGAGAAAACATTGGTGCAAAGCCATTGACCCGAAATATCGGCTGTGATGGTCTGACCCATTCCCGAACCGGTTGCGTTAGTAACCGTAAGCGGCATAACGACATAGGTCTTGACAACTCTGCCGTTACCGTCGATCGTTGCGGTAAGGGTCGTTCCGGGGTAATAGAACTCGGCGGAGGTTATCTCGCCTAAGCCGCCCAAGTCAATCTCCGTAAAGTCAAGCGGATATGTGCATGATGAGTTATACGGCGGCTTTGTTTTGTAGTCGCAATGCTCTGCATTCAATGTGAACTGCACCACATAGCCCGAACCGCTCTTCTTAACCGTAAAGTTCTTGACTGCGGCCGATGTAAGCCCCGTCGGGAGGAGGAATCTCTCGTTATCGGAAAGATTGGAGGAAGTGAAGGATTTTTTATCCGTCTTGTTTTTCTTATTTTTCTCGACGATTTTATTCGCCATGCTCTGAATCGTATCAGTCTCTTTTCCGTTGAGCAGAAGCTTTCCTACCTGAACATCAACGACCTCCGTTTTAGTAACGGTGAACGATGACTGCGAATAAGTTGTTTTCAAGCAGTTGTTGTAGTATGCAACGATCTGGTTCTTGTTGTATGAAAGAATATTCGCAGACTGCTGAGAGGAATTGCCGGAGCTTGAGCCTGAGCCGCTTGCGTTTGTTTTGCTGCCGTTGGAATTTATGACAATCGCCGAACCGTTACCGCTTGCGGTCGTGACCGCCTGTCCGTTAGCGTTTGTGACGGTTTCCGTTCCGCTCTGAGTCGTACCGTTTAGGTCGTTTCCGTTCACAACTCCGTCCGTGTTGTTTGTTCCGTCCGCTTGGCTCACGCCGGGATCAATGCTTCCGGTGATTTTGTCAAGCGCAACATTCCATGCCGTGCAGCCGATTATAACGCAAAGCATGACCGAAACGATTATAATAAAACTTTTCCAGCTTCTGTTCATAGGTTTTACACTCTCCCGTATAATATATATATCATTCTATCATATTCTTTGAAAAATTTCTACTGTTTTTTTAGACAAATCAAATTTATCTTTACAGACCGAAATTAGTGTATTCGATAACCGTTTTCGCCGAGCCGCCGACAGCTCCTCCGCTGAGCTTAACGAGGGTAACGCCGGAAAGATTAAATCGCTCGGTATAGCTGACGGTCATTGATTGAAGGCTCGAATCCTCCGTGCTGATCCTTGCAACTATACTTATCGAATCGGCGGAAATGCTTACCGACGACGCAGACGATTTAAACTCGCCGAGCGAGGCTGTCACATCATCGGCATTGACATAATCGCCGCCGAGGCGGTAAAGCGTTCCACTTTCGTCCGTCGGATTGCTCTCGTCCTTAAGCTTCGCCGTGAGCACGACCGTATCGCCGTCCTGCTCCGCCGTTATTGAAGAAATCTCCTCCGTTTTGAAATTGTCCTTAATGAAATTATCCGCAAAAAGCTTCTTGTCGGTATTGTAATCGTAATCGGCGGTTATGTCCTTTTCGCCGAAAACGGAGGCGAAGGCTTCGGCGGCATTGGACGCCGAGGACAGTGAACCGAGGCTGTCCACGCTCGCCTCGCACTTGAGTGCCTTTTGATATTTATAGCAGTATTTGTCAACATAATTGATCGCCGCATTGAGCATATCCGTCAGCTCTGCCGAATCCGTCGGAATGTCTACGATCTTGACCGTTTCCTCGGTTACGGATTTTTCATATGTCGGCTCAATATCCTGCGACTGAGCTTGCGTATCTTCCTTGCACGAGGCAAGCGAAAAGACAATGCACAAAGCCGTTGCCGCAGAAATAATCTTCAAAAAACGATTCATGCTTCTATCACCTATAGATAAGATTAACCTATAGCGGCGAATTTGTCAAGTGTTATCCTTGCTGATGGATTCCCTTATCAGCAGTCGGCTTATCGCCTTACCGTTGAACGGAATGAGCGGATAAAGATATCCCCTGCCCGTGACGGTTTTTGTAAAGGCAATGACGAGCATGACCGTCAAAAGTCCGATTGCAAATCCCCAAAGATTGAATATCGCCGTCATAACCACGATGAATATTCTCGACAGCTTAAAGGCATAACCCAATTCAAAGCTCGGCTGGGCAAAATTTGCAATTGCGACAAACGCCATTATCAGCACGACCTCGGACGAAAACAATTCGGCGCTGACAGCCAAATCTCCGAGAACGAGCGCACCGATAACGCTGAACGAATTGCTCAATGAGCTTGGCGTGTTCAGCGAAGCAAGCTTCAACGCATCAATAACTACCTCGATTATCAAAAGCTGGGCGATGATCGGCAGCGAATAGTATTCTTTGATTTGTATAAAGCTCAGCCACGCCGGAATATGCTCCGGATTTTTTGTCAGCAGAAACCATACGGGCGCAAGCAGCAGCGCAAGTCCGAATATCAAGCCCCTGACAAAGCGAAGATATGTGCCGACGCACGGCGGAAAATAATAATCGTTCGTGTCCTGCAAAAAATCAAAAAAGCCTGTCGGAATTATCATGGCTGCCGGAGAATTGTCAACAAAAAGAATTATGCTGCCCTCGGCGATGCTTGCTGACGCTGCGTCCGGGCGTTCGGTATATCTGACCTTTGGAAAGGGATTCCATTTCTGCTTTTTGACAAGACATTCAATGACGCTCTCCTGGCTCATGTTCAGGGT
>CAVFTC010000022.1:7444-19686 GCA_963625295.1 Bacteroides faecis | reverse complement strand
CTGACATCACGCTTCGGGTAGCTTCTCGTTTTGACAAGAAAGCCGGTGTCAAATCCGTCAACGATAACAAGCATCGCCCCCGAATACACGACCTTGGCGATTTTCTCAACATCTCTGCTTAATTCGATTTCCATATAGGCAATGAGCCTTTGCGCAAACTCTTCGGCGGTGGTGACGCTTTCGTCCATCTCGCTCGCCTGCATCATAAAGTTCATTACACGCTCGGAGGTTTCGCCGTTGATGAAGCCGTCAATAAAATAGAGCTTCGCCCTCCTGCCGCCTGCATTAAATCTTGTTGCGACGGCGTCGTAGTTCAGCTCTGTTCTGAAATATTTGTCAAAAAGTCTTTCGTTATAATCAAAATCGTCCGAAAACAACACATTATCCATAAGAATTTCTCCGTTAAATTAAGGCAACACCGCACAAATTGAGGCGCTGCCGTGATAATGTTATTATTTTCGGACTGAGTTAAATTATACCGTTTATTTATATCTGTTGTACATATTGATTATTGCGTTCCATGTCAAGGGACCTATCTGCCCGGTTTGATCCAGCCCGTTTATCCTCTGAACGGCAAGAACGGCGTTCTTCGTTTCGTCCCCGTAGTAGCCGTCCACCGTAACGCTCGGAACGGCAGGGTCATTCTCCGAAATTACACGCAAAAAGGTTTGCAGCTGCTCGATTATTTTTCCGCTTGCGCCGGTCGTTATCGCATTTCCGGGATAAAGAAAAGCGGAATAGCTCCTGTACTCCGACGGTAAAGAGGTAAGCACACCGTCGTAAGCGTTGGCTATCATTGCCCATGTGCTCTCGCCAACGATTCCGTCAACATCAAGTCCGTAAAAATTCTGAAATGTCAGCACTGCGTCGTATGTTTCCTGACCGAAATATCCGTCAACGGTGACATAGGGAAGCTTCAGGTTAAATTCACCGATAAAGCTCAGATAATATTGCAGCACCTTAACATCTCTGCCACTGCTGCCCTTTCTGAGTATCGGCTGAAATTCACTGTCGAATTCATTGAGCGTTATGCCCTCGGAATAAAGCTCGGACAAGCCCTTTATTCCGTTGTAAATCTGCTTTATTTTGTACCATGTTTCCTTGCCGACGACCCCGTCCTGCGCAAGGTTGAATATATTTTGGAACTGCTTCACGGCAGTCTGTGTGCTCGCTTCAAAAATTCCGTTTGTGTTTGCGATTCGGGGAATCGACGGATAGTTGGCGGCTATCCTGTTCAGCTCCTTTTGAACGATGACGACATCCTCGTTAACATTGCCGAGCCTCAGCGGCACGCCGGGATAGGTCGGCGTATTGGACTTTATGGGCGCATTTTTTACTATGTCGATGTCGTCGCCGTAATAATATTGCAAAATCCTGTACGGCGTGTAGCCCTGATTGGCAAGCGTCACCGTTCCCCACTGTGAAAGACCCTCGCAGCTGCCGGCGCAATACTGGGTAAAATACGGCTGGAGCTGTCCCTGCTTAACAACATAGTCGTTAAAAATATCGTCAACCACACGGCTTATGTTTTCAAAAATATCTCTGCCCTCTACATAATACTGATCAAACTGAGTTGAATTCGTTATGTCAAAATCATAGCCTCTTGACCTGTAATATTCGGTGTATACCCTGTTCAGCGCAAAGGTTATTTCGGCGTAAATGTTCGCCCTCAGAGCGTTCTCCGGCCATGTGGGATAAATCTCGCTCGACGCAACATTTTTAATATACTGCGCAAACGGGACACGGACATTTCTCGCTTGAGCGGTCGGTCTGCCGAGATGAACCGTTATATACTCGGGAATTATCGGCTTGTCGGGCATCAAACATCACCTCCGTAAAGAGCCATGCTTTGCTCCGGAACATTTACCGTTCCCGGCTCTGCACCGGACTCGGTCAGCGGGACGAGCCTTGCCGGTTGAATGGCCTTGATGTTTGCAAAAACGGGCACATTGAAAAACTCCGACTTTGCAAAATCCGGGTGAGTCACAACCACCTCATAGACGGCGTACGGCTCAACCGTCGTGTTCTGCTCATCAAGCGAATAGCTCGAATCGGGAGCGGGCAGAACAATGTTGTCCACAACTCCGTTTATGTCGGTATAGCCGGAATAAAGCTCCCTGCTGCCCGTTTCAAGCGGCGCACTTATCTTGACAATCGCATTGATAATGGGAAAGCTTCTGCCGCCGGATGTCACCTGAACCCTCATGCTGCCCTTGGAGGGATTCTTACTTTGGAAGTCCTCATAATTCTTGTAGAATTCCGTTTCTCCGGCAGCTTTGGAGTTGCCGACAAAGGGTAATGCTTTTGCCATCACCGGCAAGGCGGCTTCCTCGGGTTTTAACACTTCATCGGCGGTCGTTTTTTGCCTGGAAAACTCAACAAGCTCCTGCCGATATTTTTCAATCATCCTTTCAAGCTCACGCATTTAAAAAACCTCCTTCGCTTTATAATATGCGAAAGAGGCTTTTATGCTATTCTTCGGTTACTTTGAGGACTGACCGTAGCCGTAGCCGTAAGGTCCGTAGCCGTATTTTCCTTTTTTGCCGTAATGGCCGTAACGGCGGCCGTAGCGGCTCGACTTGCTGAGATTGCTTGAATCAACATTGAAGATACAGCCGATAATTTCAGCGCCGTTCGAGTCAATATCCTCAATCGACATTCTTATTCTTGAATACGGTGCAAAGTCCTCACGGACAACAACTATCGCCGCATCAACGAATCCGGCTATAACTGAGGTATCAGTAACAACGCTCGCCGGGGCGGTATCAATAAGGACATAGTCGAACGCCTTGCGAACCTCATCGATAATGGATTCCATCCTGTCAGTTGAAAGAAGCTCCGACGGATTGTTTACGCATTTCTGGTCGGCAAGCACGCAAACATTAAACGCCGACGCCTTCTTGATGGCTCTTACCAGTTCAATCTTGCCCTCAATTACATCCGACAGTCCCTCTCCCGTGTCGTGCAGAGAAAGAATTTTGTAAACCGACGGCTTTCTGAGGTCGGCGTCAATGATAAGAACATTCTTTCCGTTTTGAGCAAGAGAAAGCGCAATGTTGACGCACGCCGTTGTTTTGCCCTCGTTCTCACAGGCACTGGTTACAAGGAAAACCTTGTTGCCGGTTCTCGCCGAGTTGTTTTCGATTTTTGTTCTGATCGCCTTGTATGTCTCAATGAAGGAGAAACCGTTCTTTCTGTCGGTTACAAGAAGTCCCTTCGCCGTTTTGTTCTTATTCGTTACCTGCTGAACAGAGCCGAGAATGTGAACATCGAGCTTTTCGCCAAGCTCGTCCGCCGTCTTTGCCGTATCCTTGACAAGGAACATTATGAAAAGAACGACGCAGCAAACTCCTGCGGCAATAAAGCCGACCATCATCGCAAGTGAAGCAGCCGATTTGTTGGAGTTCGGAGATGTTGAAAGAACAGGCTCGTCACAAAGAGTAAGCTTTGCATTGGGGTATCTTTCGGAAACAATGTCGCCGTAAACATCAACAACGGTGCTTGCTATGTCATAGGAGATTTTCGGGTCGCCCGTCGTGACCGACATAACAATAACATTCGTCGAAGAAACGACTCTTACGGAGATGCTTCTGTCAACTGTGCCGTAGGAAACCTTTTCGGGACATTTTTCAACGACCGCCGTTTTCAGCGCACGGCTTGAAAGAATATAGCTGAATGTGCCCGCCATATTGATCTGCGCATTGATTTCACCGCTCGAGGTCTGTCCGCTTTCCGTTGCGGAATTAACAACGAACGATACTGTGGAGCTGTATGTCTCTACCTTTGTCGCTTCGCCGATAACTCCGCCGATCGCTGCGCCGACGAGTCCGATTATCGCAACAAGCCAAAGCTTCCTTGAAAGCTCCTTTAAAAATGCAAGAATATTTATCTCCAATCCCTTTGAGCTTTTTCTGTCCGAATATGATCTCACTTTAACCACTCCAAAAATTTATTGTCGTTTCATACTGTATTTTCTTCCGCCGTCCGAATGCATCGCATAAGTACCGCAATATATAATTGCAATATTAAGCTGTCCGTATTTTGTACTGTAGCTGATTATTCCGGTGTCAAGAACTATCATCATCGCCATCATTGTCAGGAAAAGAACGGAAATCTTCCTTTTTTCGACAAAATAAGCTCTGAGAAAAACAACGGAGCAATAAACATACATGGAAAAGTAAATAATAAAGCCTACCATTCCAAGCTCGCTGAGTATCTGCCAATAGTTGTTATGGCTGTAAAAGTTACCGAGGTAATACTCGCTTTCAAGGATTCGGGAATAATTGCCCATTCCCTTGCCGATGATCGGCGATTCCCTGAACATATTCTTCGCCGCTGCGATATACCGCTCTCTGAGTATCATGCTTCCGTCAGAGCCTTCGCCGGTGAAGTAATCAAACATCGATTCAAATCTTTGACCGATTGCCGTATACATCGTGTCGTTTTCCATAATTATCGTCAAAATGCCTGCGCCGATCATAGCCGCAGCAATTATTCTCAGCCAATAATTACTCTTTCCGATTGAAAGAAAAACTATCATCATCGGGGCGGCTATTGAAGCAAGCAGACCCTTTCGTGAGCTTGAGAATACGCAGAAAATCACGATAATAATAACCGCCAAATACATTTTTTTGTCGCCCTTGACATAAGCTCGGTAGAATGCGATTGCCGAGGCAAGATCCAGCCATACGGTTATATCGTTGGGGTTCGTGCCGCTGAAATAGCTGCCGACGCTTCCGGTCTTCCAGCCTCCCGACGGGACGGCGGTAAATTCAAGGAGCGCAATAATCACCGCTCCTGCGACAAAAAGCGTCATAATTCGGTCAAGATCCTCCATTGTGTCAACATATATCGCTACGGAGGTCGTAATGCACAGGATAATGCACAGCTTGATTATGAAGGTGATATTATACGAGGAAAAGAACTGCGCCCACAGTCCCGACAAGCCTCCGTAAAGAATCAGCGTGAAATACCAGATTGCAATATACGGTATCGTTATTCTGTTTTTGCTTTTCTCCATTAGGACAAAAAGCGACGCAACGAACAAACAAACAGCAGCGACAGGCGCAACCCTTGCGACCCGATAAAAAGCAAAGACAATTATCATGTTGAGCAAAAATAAAATCTCATACAAAAGTCTTGCCCTGCTCTGACTGCCGGGGTTTATTCTCAAAACACCATTTTTCAGAGATATCATAATTATCCTTTCTTCACGCTCGGGACAATACAGGCGTTGAGAAAAAATCCGGATACGCCTTGCCGGCGTTGAACGATTTTTCCCAAAGCTTTCTTGAATTTTCTCTGTAAAAATCCCTGTCGGATTTATCCATGTCGTAAAACCGTTTTATAAGCTCCGCAAATTCTTCGGCTGTGGCTTTTTCGCCGAGAAGCTGACCGTTATATCCGCTTTCGACTATTTCGCAAACTCCGCCCACATCCGTTGAAACGATTGGGATTCCGAACGACGCCGCCTCCATCATGGACACGGGAAGTCCCTCGCTTTTGCTCGTGCTTATAAAAAGATCGACGGGATTGTTCCTGTAGAATTCATAAACCTTGTTGTTGGGGATATTTCCGAGAAATTCCGTTTCAGTTTTTTTCAATTTTTTTCTGACGCTTTTTTCAAGCTCGGAGCGTCTGCTGCCGTCGCCGATGTGCGTCCACTTTATATTGTAATTCCCCGAATTTTCAACCTTTTCGAGGATATCTATTATCTTGTCAATTCGCTTTATATCCGTGATGAGCGAGCACGAAACAATGTGCAAGCCGGTTTCCGACTGCTTTCCGCAGCCCTCGTCAACCGTTCCCAAATGGGCGGTTTTGACCTTATCGGCATATTCCGGATATCTTGAAACAATATGCTCCGTTCCCACATCGGAGCAGGGGTAAACCGCATCGCAGTTTTCGAGAAGAAATCTTCTCAGCGGGAGATAATTGAGCACATTTCTTTCCTCGTAAACATCGTAGCCGTGTGCTCTTGAAATAAGCTTGACATCGGCAACCTTGTCCGAAAAATAATCCTTCAGCATAACGCCGACAAACGCTGTGGCAAAAAACCAATAGCTGTAAACCGTTACGCTGTCATATCCGTCGATTTCGCAGCCCTCAAGAACCCGCAGACAGTCCCTATAGCTTCTGACGGAGCGGTTACAAAAATACTCGAAGAACATTCTTTTTCTGAAATCCGCTCCTATTTCTTCCTTGTCCCATTTGTAATATTTCGTGGGATTAAAAATATTGCGCAGACCGCCGACAATATCGCCTGCCCTTGCGACATACTGCAATTTTCGTGAAACATTGTAATACTCTATGCCCTCCGGCAGGGTTCTCATAAGCTGAGCGTCGGGGTCAAGCTCAATGGGCAGTATTATAACCCGATCAAAGCGATCCTTCAAAAAGACTGCCTCGGATTCAATATAGGTTTCGCTTATTCCGTAAGGAAAACCGCTTGTTATCATTATCAGGCATCTTTTCAAAACATCACCCCACATCAAGTCATTTTATCATTTTACCTGTGCTGTGTCTACATTTTTTTGAAAATTCCTGCATTTCCCTCGTTTTTTCCCGTTTTATCTGCAAATTTCGGCAATTACCTCGGTAAATATCGCCGCAGCGGTCAATATATCGTCAATCGGCATGAATTCGTTCGCTCCGTGCATATTCGTCACCGTGTCACGGCTTATCGCTCCGAAGGCTACGCCGTTTTCAATGTCATGAACATAGGTTCCGCCGCCCATGCAGATACATTCGCCCTTGTCGCCGCTGTAGTCCTCATACACCCTGAGCAGGGTCTTTATAAAATCGGAGCTTTCGTCAACATAATGCGCCTTGACCATTTCCGTGTCCTCTAACTCAAAGCCGTGAGCCGCCAGTTTTTCAGCTATCACATCGGCGCAGTTTTCCTTTGTTGCCGACATGGGAGTTCTTGTATCAAAGCAGCCGTCGAATTTGCCGTTTTCAAACCGAACGATATCCAATGTCAGCGTCAGTGCGCCGAGCATATCGCTCATATCGACGCCGAGAGCCTCTCCGTTATAGCTCCCGTGCGGAAACAGCGTCTTGAGGTCATCGACGAACGCCTCACATTCGCCGTCAAAATCAATATAACTCAGCAGCTCAAAAAGCGCAGTTATCGGATTGTTCCCGTTCTCCGGGAGCGACGCATGAGCCGATGTTCCCGTGCAAATCACCGTTTCGCCGTCAAATGTAAATTCTGCGTTCGTGGCTTTTGCTTTCTCGGCTGCAAGAGCGAACTCCTCCTCGGTCACTCCGACAAGCTCCGCTTTTGCAAAGGCAGGCACGGCATTCGACGCTTCGCCGGCATTGAAGCTTTTTATGTATTTCCTGCAAGCGGAAAAATCAACCGTTCTGTAAAAATGTTTTGTAAATCTGCCCTTTTCGCCGTTTGTAACGGGAAAATTCGCATCGGGAGTGAACGCATATTTCGGGTAGGGATTCCTTGAAAAATAATATTCAAGGTCGCCGCTTCCGCACTCCTCGTCCGTGCCGAGAATCAGGCGGCAGCTTTTTGTAACGGGCAGCCCAAGCTCCTTGACCGCCTTCATCGCATAAAGAGCGACAACGGCGGGTCCCTTATCGTCGCTGACGCCCCTGCCGAAAATCATGCCGTCCTTTTCGACGACCGTATAAGGGTCGGTATTCCAGCCCTCCCCGGCAGGCACAACATCGAGATGAGCCAAAATCGCCAGCTCCTGCTCACCGCCGTTAAGGTCTACCGTGCCCACATAGCCGTCGCAGCTTTCAGCTTTAAAGCCGAAGCTCTCCGCCTTTTTCAGCGCAAGCATGAGTGCGTCATACGGCTTTTCACCGAAGGGCTTGCCCTCCACGGCTTGTCCGCGCACGCTCGGCACAGCGACAAGCTCGGCTATTGTTTTTATAATCTCCTCTTTATTTCTCTTGAAATAATCAACAATTTCTTTCTTCATCAGAACTCACACTCGGCATTGCATTTTTCTGTTTTAACGAGCGAGCCTTTTTCGACCGTTCCGTTTTCCGCTCCGCACCACGGGCAATAGATATGATCCTGCGGCGCAGTCAGATCAGGCGTTAACGGTATATCCGCATTTCTAACTACCTCAAAGCGTTTGTAACAGCATTCGCATTGCTTTTTCATTATGTATACACCTCTGTCGCAAAAAAAGAGCTGCCAAACAGGGAAAATTTGCACACTTTCCCCCATTACAGCAACCCCGTTTAATTCTCTTTCAATTCCGTTATCTGCGGTCGCCGAAAAGGCTCTGCCTTGCCTTTCTGATTTCCGCAATGTTCGACGAGAGCACCTCGTCGCTGTTCTTCATGATATCCTCAACAAACTCAGCGGCTGCGGAGCGAATCTCTCCCGCCCATTTGTCCGCCTTGTTCTTGGTGTCCTCTGCCTGATTGTTGGCGTCAAGAAGAATTGCGTCCGCCTGACTTCTTGCATTTTTGACAATGTTCTCCGCCTCTGCCGTTGCCTGAGCACGGACACGGTCGGAAAATTCATGAGCCAGTCTGGTTATTTCCGAGCTTTCAAGCATCTGCTTTGCCTGCTCCGAAGCGGCGGAAAGCGTTGACTTTGCGTTCGCTTCAGCTGTTGCGGCAATGCCCGAAGCCTTTTCCTTTGCGGCACTGATTATTCCGTCCGCCTCGCTCTGAGCGGAAGAAACGATCGACGAAGCCTCATTGTTCGCCTTTGTGATAAGGTTATTGTGGTGAGCAACGACCTCCTGAGCCTTTTCAAGCTCTATCGGCAAATCATATCTGATGTCCTCAATGCACTGCTTAATCGTCTCGGCATCAACGGCAACCTTTCCCGAAAGAGGAATTTTGCTGCCCATATCAATGGTATCTTCAATTTTATCAAGTAAGCCCTGTACGTTCATCGTTAATCTTCCTTTCTTCTTATTCCTTTAACTATATCTTCGAGCACCTGCTCGGGTACAAAATCCGAAACATCGCCGCCAAGCTCACAGACCTGCTTGACGATGCTGGACGAAAGATACATATAATCTGCGCCTGCGGTGACAAACACCGTTTCCACATCGGGGTTAAGCTGCTTGTTTGTAAGCGCCTGCTGAAATTCGTCCTCAAAGTCCGAAACAGCACGAAGCCCCTTTACTATTGCGTCGGCTTTTTTGATCCTTGCGTATTCGGCAAGCAGACCGTCATAGAAATCGACCTCCACATTCGGCAGATCCTTGACGCATCTTTCAATGAACTCCACCCGTCTTTCCGGGGCGAAGCAGCCGACCGGCTTTTTTGGATTTATCATCACAACAACGATTACCCTGTCAAAAAGCTTCGACGCACGGGTGATAACGCTGAGGTGACCTTTTGTTACCGGGTCAAAGCTGCCCGGACATATCGCAGTTCTCATCGCTTGCCCTCCTCGTCGATACGGTAAACCGTTATGCCGATTTTTCCATATTTATAGTCACGGTAAACGGCGAAATTTCCGACCGTCTGCGGCATTTCCTCACCATAGGGGTGCTCGCAGATTATCACGCCGCCGTCATTGATATTTTCAACGACATACGGCAGAGTGTTCTGCAAAATTCCCTTTGAATACGGAGGATCCATGAAAACTATGTCGTATTTTTTTCTGTTGCCTTTAAGGAATGTTACCGCCTCTGTGCGAATAACCTCGGCGTTTTTCTCAAGCTTGGTCGAGATAAGATTTTTCTTAACGATATCCACGCTCTCTGCGCTCATGTCGGTAAAGGTGGCATAAGCCGCCCCCCTGCTGAGTGCCTCGATTCCGAGCTGACCCGATCCCGCAAAAAGATCGAGCACACGCCTGCCCTCCAGCTCAAACTGGATTATGCTGAAAATCGCTTCCTTGACCCTGTCCGTCGTCGGGCGAACATCCTCGCCCTCCAAGGTCTTGAGAACCCGTCCTCTTGCTGTTCCCGTAATTACACGCACGGCGCAAGCTCCCTTCTTAATTTATATACATCTTATTATCACATTTTTTACCTTGTGTTGTCAATATTTTTTCTGAAATAATCATAAACTTTTTGCGCCGTGGCTCTGTTTATGCCCTCAACACGGCAAAGTTCGTCAATTTCCGCACCTTTTACCGCCGTGACGGTCTTAAAATGCTTCAAAAGAGCCTTTGCTTTCTTCTCGCCGATACCGTCGATTTTTGTCAGAGAGCCTCCGAGCGATGATTTTTGATGCTTCGAGCGATGATATGAGATTGCGAAGCGGTGAACCTCCTCCTGAATCGTCGAAACGAGAGTAAAAGCCTGCCGCTTTGAATTGATTGCAATTTCGCCGCCGTCATAAGCGATGGCACGGGTTCTGTGCTTATTGTCCTTGACCATGCCGTAAACGGGAATATCATACCCGAACGCACGGACAATGGGCAAAACGGCGTTGACCTGTCCCTGACCGCCGTCAAGAAGTATCAAATCGGGCAAAATTCCGAAGCCCTCGCCGCTGTCCTTCTCCTCCTCATATCTGTTGAGCCGCCGTGAAATGACCTCAGCCATTGAGCCGTAATCGTCCTGCCCATCGAAGCCCTTTATTGCGAATCGGCGGTAGGATTTTTTATACGGCAGACCGTTTTTGAAAACGACCATGCCTGCAACATTGTCACTGCCCGCCGTGTGTGAAATATCGTACGACTCTATCATCACGGGCGGCTTCGATAAATTAAGAAGCCTTGCAAGCTCGTCGAGAGCCGCCGTCGCCTTGGCGTTTCTGCCCATGCTCAGTGCCAGCTTTTGCGCCGCATTGTTCATGCACATCGTCATGATTTCAACCTGTCTGCCACGCTGAGGGATGTTGATTTCAACCTTGCGACCGGCATTTTCACTCAGCCATTGCACCAGCAAAGCCCTGTCGTCAACCTCGCCGTCAACCGTGATGAACGGCGGAATATGCCTTCCCATTGAATAGAAGCGTGTTATCAGCTCACGCCTCGCTTCCGGCAAGGTGTCAATCTCGTTAAAAAGAAACCATTCGTTATCCCTGAGCCTGCCGTCATAAAAGCGCAGAACGGAAAGGCAATATTTTTCGTCGGACTGTGCGATTGCGAAAACATCCTGCTCCCTGACATCGGAGCCTACGACCTTCTGCTTTTCGTTGACCTTTTTAATGGAATTTATTCTGTCTCTCAGCTTAGCCGCACGCTCAAAATCAAGCCTTTCGGCGGCGGCTTCCATCTCTGCGGTCAAATCTTTGATTATCTTTGCGCTGTCGCCCTGCAAAAATTCGATAGCCGCATTGACCGCCTCGTTATATTCGGCACAGCTTATCTTGCCGGCGCAGGGAGCGGAGCACTGCTTGATAAAATAATTCAGGCAAGGTCTGCCTTTGCCAATCTCTTTCGGAAAGCTTTTGCCGCAGCGGGGAAGCATGAAAATTTTCTGCGCTTCGTCAACGGAATTGGACACGCTGAACGAGCTTGTGTAAGGTCCGATATAGCGTGCGCCGTCGTCCGCCTTTTGCAGCACGGAGCTGATCTTCGGCCACGGACCTTCGCTGACCCTGATGTAGCTGTAGCCCTTGTCGTCCTTCAGGAGAATATTATACTTGGGCGAATACTGCTTGATAAGCGAACATTCAAGCACCAGTGCCTCAAACTCGCTGTCGCAAAGAATATAATCAAAATCGAAAACATTTTCGACCATTTTTCTGACCTTGATCGAGTGGTTGTGCTGCGAGCCGAAATATTGGCTGACACGGTTTTTCAGCTTCTTCGCCTTGCCGACATAGATTATCTCGCCCTTGGTGTTTTTCATAAGATACACACCCGGTGTCAGCGGCAAAGACATTGCCTTTTTCCTCAATTCATGAATGTCCACGGTATTCACCTCGATTCCGTAAAAATTTTCACGCAAACAAGAATTATGTTCTATTGAATCAAATCCCGATGTAGTGTTTTGCCTTTTCCGCAAATAACATCTATTATCTACCGTCTACCATCTATTTCGTAGGGTGCGATGCCCACATCGCACCGAGAAACCTCGGATTTATTCTGTAGTTTATCCTTGTTCCCGCCAACTCTTTATGGCATCTCATCATAGACGGTAGATACGGAATAGACACTGCATCTGAATTTACAGAGATATAGAAGTGAAATCCCTCGGTGCGATGTGGGCATCGCACCCTACGATTAGAGCTTCATCAACACCGGTCATATAATGCGGCGTCCTCAGTCATCGGTGCTCTAATAGAAAGATATTATCCATTGTAGTATTCATCTTCCAACCATTTTATTGCATTTTCCTCTATGT
>CAVFTC010000022.1:0-7375 GCA_963625295.1 Bacteroides faecis | reverse complement strand
TATATCCGACTCTTTTTGTTACCATTATTTTTAATGACCTGATATCTTTTATAATATCTGTTCTGCTATATTCATTTTTTATGATAATCAAATGAATATGATTTGGCATTATTACATAGCAATCTATTCCATCTATTCTATCCAAATAATATTGAACTATTTCACCGGTTCGTGTCAGTATTATTTTCGGCATGATGTAGGAATCACTCTCTACGACCGAAGACAATATATTCTTTCTGTGTTTTATACATATTGTTATGAGATAAATACCTTTTGAGGAATAATCATACCCTGTCAACCGCATCTTTTTTCTTTGAGGCAAGCTATTCATCAAAGAATCTCCCCGTAAATTCAAAAACTGCCGCATATGATTATGCGGCAGTCATGATTTATATGTTACACTGCGAAGCCCGAATTAACAAGCTTAACAAGCTCATCAACAGCCTGCTCCTCGTCGGGGCCTGCGGCGATGACCTTGATCGTTGTGCCGCCGTCAATGCCGAGTGAAAGCACGCCGAGCAAGCTCTTGGCGTTTACACGCCTTTCTTCCTTTTCAATCCAAATAGACGACTTAAAGCAGTTGGCCTTCTGGATAAAAAATGTTGCCGGGCGGGCGCTGAGGCCTACCTGATTCTGAACTGTAACTTCTTTTTCACACATAACCGATATCTCCTAATCAAAAGTTAAGGCAACACCGCACAATTGGGGTGCGGATTGCACAGTAAAATTTTTCGTCAGGTTGTGCAAAAATTTTGCCGGCTTGCTGGCGCAAGTCAAGGAATTTTTGTGCAGCATGACGGAAAGAAATTCAAGCAAGGCGTGCACCTTAATTGTACGGTGTTGCCTTAATTCCAAAAGTCTGTTTTAAGCAAGGCATGCGCCGCATCCATGCGGTATTGCCTTAACCCCTTCATACAAGATTTATTATATCACAAAAGTTTTCATCGTCAACAAATAAAATCGACTTTAAAATTATTTCAGCTTGTATTCCAAATGTGGCCTTTTTGAAAAGTCTCAGTTTGTGCACTTTGTACACCGAATAGCTACACTTTTAATGCACATTGACTACTTTTTTCTCTCGTTATCCAAGGATTGGAGAAAATTCAAGTCTTTTCCGCTCAATTCGGCTTTTTCCAACAAATCGGGTCTGCGTGCCTTTGTCCTCTCCAGCGAACGCTCCCTGCGCCATTTCATTATATTGGCATGATGACCGGTCAGCAAAATATCGGGGACGGTTTTTCCGTGCCATTCATAGGGCCTTGTGTACTGCGGATACTCGAGCAAGCCGTTGTAGTGGCTCTCCTCCTCAAAGGCCTCGTCACCGGCAAGCACACCGGGCAGCATTCTTGTTATGCTGTCGGCAAGCACAAGAGCCGGAAGCTCACCGCCCGTCAGTACATAGTCTCCGATTGAAATCTCCTCGTCCGCAAGCTCCTCAATAACACGCTCGTCAATTCCCTCGTAATGGCCGCAGAGAATGGCTATATTGTCCATTTTCGCAAGCTCCTTGACCCTCTGCTGGTCAAGCGTTTTGCCCTGCGGAGACATATATATCAAATGCGGCCGACTGCCGATCTGCCTTTCAAGCTCGCAGAAGCAATCGAATATCGGCTGGCATTGCATTATCATGCCCGTGCCGCCGCCATAGGTCGTATCGTCCACACGGCGGTGCTTATCCGTTGAAAAATCACGGATATTGACGCAGTTTATTTCAACCAGTCCGCCCTCTCTTGAGCGGCCGATAATGCTCTCGTCAAGCACACGCTCGCACATTTCGGGGAACAATGTCATTATGTCAATTCTCATCGTCAAATATACCTTTCATCGGTCTTATCAGAACCCTGTTATCCTTAATGTCCGTATCAATTACAACGCTCGGAATCGCCGGTATAAGATATTCCCGTCCATCGTCCGCCGTTATGTGCCAGACATCGTTAGCACCCGTTTCGCTGACATCGGAAATTTTTCCGTATCGCCTGCTTTCATCGTCGGCGTCAAAAACCTCGCAGCCGATAAGCTCCTCGATAAAATAAACTCCATCGTCAAGCCTTGCGTCCGAGCGGCGCATATAAAGCCGTTTGTTTCTCATTGCCGAAGCGGCTTCAACGGTGTCGATTCCCTCAAGCTTCATCAGTACAATGTTGCCGTGCGGCCGTGAGGAAACAACCCTGACGCTGTTTTTACCCTCTGCGTCATAATATAATGTTTTAAATTGCTTGAGAAATTCGGGTGAGTCAGCCCACGGATTTATTCGCATTTCTCCCCGTACGCCGTGAGTTCCGACAATCTGACCGACTGCAAGAAAATCCTTTATCATAAAATCACTTAACCTCTGTGAAATATCTTACAAAGCTTCTGCCTGCGCTCAATGTTCCGTCCGTGAGATTGACTCCGGCATTCATGAGCAATGCACCCGAATAAATCTCGCCGTCCGTTTCGTCACGGTAGAGCTTATCGGGGTCAAGACCCTTCATTTTTACAAGCAGGAAGTCGTGCGGTGCTCTGTTCTTGATAACAACGGTCAGCAACGCCTCGCTCTTGTCCTTCGCAACATGCTCCCATGCGCACTTGAACTCATCGTCTGTCGGCGCAATGAGCCTGTAAAGATCGCCGAAGTGTATCACATTGTAATACCTGTGGTAATCCTTGACCTGCTCCTTGACCTTTTCCTTATCCTCGGTGGACATCTCCTTGGGGTCAAGCTCGTAGCCGAATGTGCCTGCCATTGCGACCGCCGCCTTAGTCTCGATTCCCGTTCTGTCACAGGCAGAAACATGAGCGCCCATGCTCGACGCGGGGTAACACATTGATGTGCCGAACTGAATGGTCAAGCGTTCGATCGGGTCGGTATTGTCCGAAGCCCATGCCTGCGGCATATAATAAAGCATACCCGGGTCAAACCGTCCGCCACCGCCTGCGCAGCTCTCAAAAAGAATGTGCGGAAATGCGCTTGTTATCCTGTCCATAAGCTCGTATGTTCCGAGAATGAAGCGGTGGAAGAACTCCTTTGAATGGCAGGAATCAAGAAGCACTGAGGCAGGCTCGGTTATTGCACGGTTGTAATCCCACTTGAGATACGCAATGTTATTCTTTGAGAGAACATCATACATTTGATTAAATATGCAGTCACGAACATCCTGCCTTGTCATGTCAATAACGAACTGACTGCGTGCGGGAGATTTATCTCTGCCCTCAACATGGACGCACCAATCGGGGTGAGCCTTGTAAAGCTCCGAATCCTCGGAAATCATCTCCGGCTCATACCAGATGCCGAACTGAACGCCCTCTGCGTTTACCCTTTCTATCAGCTTGCCGAGTCCGCCCTTGAGCTTATTTTCGTTAACAAACCAATCGCCGAGCGAGGAATCGTCACAGTCACGGTGACCGAACCAGCCGTCGTCCATAACGAGCAGCTCAATTCCCATCTCCTTCGCTTCCTTTGCATAGCGGACAAGGGTTTCTTCGTTGAAGTCAAAGCCCGAGCCTTCCCAGCTGTTGATAAGAAGCGGACGCTTTTTGTTTTTCCATTCGCCCCTGATGAGGTTGTTATTGTAAAGGTCGTGGAAGGTGCGGCTCATCTTGCCCGTGCCGCTGTCGGAATAAACCATTACGACCTCGGGAGACTGAAATTCGTCGCCCGGTTCAACTACCCATGTGAAATCAATCGGGTTAATGCCCATTACAAGGCGTGTGCAGTCGAGATAATCCGTCTCAACATCGGCGGCAAAGTTACCGCTGTAAACAAGATTAAAACCGTAGGCATCGCCGAAATCTTCGCCGCCCTTATCGTCAACGAGCGCAACAAACGGGTTGTGGTTATGGCTCGACGAGCCACGCTTGCTGGCAATAGACTGTATTCCGTGAGCAAGGCGGCGTGTGATAACCCGTCTCTCCCTCGCCCATACGCCCGAAAGGTTGATCATATTGTAATCCATCGACGGGAAGTTTACGCAGCAGCTTGCAACCTTTTCAATCTCAAAGGTTTCCTTACCCGTGTTCTCGACCTTGACGCTCTCGGTTATAACGCTGTAGCTCGCAAAAGCAGTGTAATAAAGCGTCACCCTTGCGCCGGTGAAGGAATCAACAGTGATAATTTCAAGAGTCTGAGCCTCGCTGTCGTCATTGCAATAGGTCGCCGGAAGTCCCTTAAGCTTCGGCTTTCCGTCATAGATCTTATGGTCAAGATAGCGAATATCCGTCGTTGTTCTGCCCATTGAATCCTTTATTGAAAGTGCGGCAAGTCTGTAATCGCCCGAGCCGTTGCAGGAATACTCCATCGGCTGAACATCAAGCGAAAATCTGTTGTCGTCAACATGCACATTCTTCGGCGAAATCGTCGCAAAACCGCCTCTGAACGGCAAGCTCCAAAGATTGTCGTCAGGGATTTTCTTTCCGTAATAGAGGTGGATAAGATATCCCTCACGGATTCCTATGGCATATGTCGAATCAAGCGTATCAAGCTTGAAAATTTTTCTTTTTTCGTCAAAGGTAATAGGCATAACAAAACCTCGCTTATATTTTTTCTGTGACTGATATTTTATCATATACTAAGTTACAGGTCAACAATTTTACGATTGACAAATTCGTTTAATTACTATAAAATTTTAATATAGACAATACCGCACATGAGGGAGATGCTTATAACGGAGACAAAAAATATACACAAGGACCATCGGCAGAGGGTCAGGGATTCCTATCTCAAAACAGGCATTGACGCAATGGCGGATCACAACATTCTTGAGCTGCTTCTTTTCTACTGCATACCGCAGAAGGACACCAACCCGATAGCACACGAGCTGATTGAAAGATACCACGACCTCAACGGCGTGCTTGACGCTCCGCTAAAGGAGCTTAAGAAGATAAACGGGATCGGTGAAAACGCAGCCATTTTAATAAAGCTCATCCGTGACCTCTGCTCAAAATATTACGACAACGAGGTTAGAGGCAAGGTGAGCCTTGCGTCAAACGAGCGGCTTTACGATTTTATCAGAATGAAATATCTCGGCGAGGCAAGAGAAATTGTTTACATGCTCTCGCTCGATGCTCACGGCACGCTCAAGCACTGCATCAAGGTCACCGACGGAACACCGACCGCCGCAGCCTCGGACAACAGGCGTCTTGTTGAGCTTGCGCTGAGGTTTGATGTTACGAACGCAATTATCGCCCACAACCACCCGAATGGCTTTGCCATTCCGTCGCAGGCAGACATTGCCGCAACAGAAAAAATAGCGAATCTTTTTTCGACCGTCAACATCAATTTTATAGACCATGTTATCATCGCCGAGGGCGAGGTTTTCTCCTTTGCGATGAGCAAAAAATATTCATCTTATCTGGGATAAATCGAAAGGAGACAGATTTATATGAAAATAATTACAGTTAGCCGTGAATTCGGAAGCGGCGGACGAGAGATTGCAAAGAGGCTTTCCGACGAGCTTGGAGTTGCCTATTATGACAGAGAAATCATCACCGAGATCGCCAAAAAAGCCGACCTCGACGAAAACTATGTCGCTCATTCTCTGGAAAAAGGCATTCAGCCGACATTTCAGATTCATTTTGCGTGCGCATTTTCGCACATTTCCGCTCCCGACCCGACAGTTAAGCTGCTTGCCGTTCAGCACAACATCATCAATGAGCTTGCCCAAAAGGGCGATTGTATAGTCGTCGGCAGAGCCGCAGATGTTTTGCTCGAAAAATACGACCCGTTCCGCATCTTTGTTTATGCCGACATGGAGGCAAAGATTGCAAGATGCCGCAAGCGTGCCGCCGAGAGCAGCAAGCTGACCGACAAGGAAATCGAAAAGAAAATAAAGCAGATTGACAAGGGCAGAGCCTCCGGCTACAACATGATCTCCTCAACCGACTGGGGCGACAAGCGTGGCTACGACCTTTGCGTCAACACAACCAATATCAACATAAAGGAGATGACCCCGGTCATTGCCGACTATGCAAGACAGTGGTTTAAGAATAAGCAGGCATGAAAATAAAGTTATCCGATCACTTTACTTATTCCAAGCTTTTAAGGTTTGTTTTTCCGTCAATAATAATGATGGTATTCACTTCGATTTACGGAGTGGTTGACGGACTTTTCGTTTCAAATTTCGTTGGCAAAACCGCCTTTGCCTCCATCAATCTGGTCATGCCGTTCGTGATGATACTCGGCGGAATCGGCTTCATGATAGGCACGGGCGGAACTGCGCTGGTTTCAAAGCTTCTCGGTGAGGGCAACAATGAAAAGGCGAATAAGGTTTTCACAATGATGATTATTTTTACGCTTCTTTTCGGCGTGGTTCTCTCCCTCGTCGGCATTTTCTCCATGCCGTGGGTAGCTGATTTTCTCGGTGCAACCGAGGAGATGATGGCCGACTGTGTTCTTTACGGAAGAATCGTTACCGGCTTCACGGTTGCGTTCATGCTTCAGAATGTTTTCCAAAGCTTTCTTATCGCCGCCGAAAAGCCGAAGCTCGGGCTTTGGGTAACCGTTGCCGCCGGCTTCACAAATATGATTCTTGACGCAGTTTTTATCATTCCGTTCAAGTGGGGCGTCGCCGGTGCGGCGATAGCAACCGGACTTAGCCAATGCGTCGGCGGAATTTTTCCGTTGATTTATTTTTCAAGAAAAAATTCAAGCCTCTTGCGTCTGACAAAAACCAAATTGGAAATCAAGCCGATCCTCAACGCCTGCGGCAACGGCTCCTCGGAGCTTATGAGCAACATTTCTTCGTCGATAGTCAGCATGATTTACAACTTTCAGCTGATGAAATACATCGGCGAGGACGGCGTTTCAGCTTACGGCGTGCTGATGTATGTCCAATTCATTTTCATTGCGATCTACATCGGATATTCCATCGGCTGCGCACCAATAACCGGCTACCATTTCGGCGCACAGAACCACGGCGAGCTGAAAAATATGTTGAGAAAAAGCTCGTTCCTCAGCGCCGTCTCCGGTGCAGCCTTAACCGTTTTGGCAATTGCGCTTTCCTCCCCGATGGCAAAGCTTTTTGTCGGCTATGACGAAGCCCTCTACGACTTAACAAGACACG
Source organism: Bacteroides faecis (assembly GCA_963625295.1). GTDB lineage: Bacteria > Bacillota > Clostridia > Oscillospirales > Acutalibacteraceae > CAG-488. Next base: position 335 of record CAVFTC010000022.1, on the reverse strand, counting down.
CATTCAAGCTTTTCGCATATTCGTTTCTGCTGGCAGGCTTCAACATTTTTGCCTCGTCGTTTTTCACCGCACTCAACAACGGTGCGGTTTCGGCGGCAATATCGTTCATGCGAACGCTGATTTTCCAAACCTCGTCGGTTCTCATTCTCCCGTTATTCCTTGGCGTGGACGGCATATGGTGGGCAATCACGGTTGCGGAAGCATTCGCCTTTCTCCTCTCCCTCGCCTTCCTCTTCGCCAAACGCAAAAAATATCATTATATGTAAAATATCACCATATGTAAAAATTTCACACTGTAAAAATCCCGAAGAGCTCACCAAACCTCCTCGGGATTT
>CAVFTC010000021.1:2365-28017 GCA_963625295.1 Bacteroides faecis | reverse complement strand
GAGGCGCACGCCTTGCTTGAATCTGTTTCCGTCATGTTGCACAAAAATTCCTTGACTTGCGTCAGCAAGCCTACAAAATTTTTGTACAACCTGACGAAAAATCTTACTGCGCAATCCGCACACCTCAATTATGCGGTGTTGCCTTAATTGTTATTTTCATAGACTTCATCGGACTCGGAATTCCCGATTCGCTTTTCGGCGCAGCTTGGCCGGCAATCAACAGCGATTTCGGGCTTCCCCTTTCAGCGGCAAACGCAGTCACTGTCACAATGACTGTTTGCTCGATAATTTCAAGCCTGATGAGCTCAAAGCTGACAGAAAAATTTTCCACATCAAAAATCACAGCGGTAAGTACGGCACTTACCGCTGTCGGACTGTTCGGTTTTTCAATTTCAACAAACATCGTTATGATGTTCGTTTTCACCTTGTTTCTCGGCTTCGGCGCAGGTGCTATCGACGCAGCACTCAACAACTATGTTGCGGTGCATTATAAGGCGTCTCACATGAATTTTCTTCATTGCTTTTACGGAATCGGCGTTACGCTCAGCCCGTATATCATGTCGCTTACGCTGAAAAATGGGTCTTGGCAAAACGGCTACCGATGGGCATTTTTCATTCAGCTTTTCATTTCGGTTCTCGCCTTTGCCTCCCTGCCGCTTTGGAAAGCCGACAACGCATCGGTCGGCTCGGTTGAAGATGTAAAAAACAAATCCAGCTTCTCCGAGCTTATTAAAATGCCCGGTGTTGAGTCAACATGGCTCGTCTTTCTCGGCTCATGCTCACTTGAATATGTCAGCGGAACCTGGTCAAGCTCTTTCCTTGTCAATTCAAGGGGCTTCACCGTTGACAGGGCGGCTTTGTTCGTTACCGTATATTACGGTGGAATTGCTTTCGGTCGATTTCTTTCCGGCTTGTTCTCTGCAAAGCTTCGCCCGCAGCAGATTATAGCACTCGGCACGGCTCTTATAATTCCGGCGATTGTGCTGGTGTCGCAGCCCTTTTCACCCAACCTGAGCGCAGTCGGACTGTTTTTTATCGGCCTCGGCAACGGACCGCTTTATCCGAACATGGTTCATCTGACCCCCAAGCGATTCGGTTGGCAAAAATCGCAGGCGGTCATGGGCTCTCAAATGGCGGCGGCATACATCGGAATTCTTGCAATGCCGGCTTTGACAGGATTTCTTTTCCAACGCTTTTCAACCGATATTTTTCCTTATTGTCTCATCGTTCTCTACGGCATAATGCTTATTTCGCTTATTGTTACCCGAAAGGCAAAAACGCCGGTAAATAATTTGTAAATTTATTGAATTGTTTAAGAAAATCTATTGATTATTTAATAAATTGCTGATAAAATAAAATTAAGGCAATACCGCACAATTTAGGTGTGCGGATTGCGCAGTAAGATTTTTCGTCAGGTTGTACAAAAATTTTGCAGGCTTGCTGTCGCAAGTCAAGGGATTTTTGTGCAACATGACGGGAACATATTCAAGCAAGGCGTGCGCCTTAATTGTGCGGTATTGCCTTAATATACAGAAAGGAACATTTGTATGAAAAAGATACTTTCAATTTTGCTCTCGTCTATTCTTGCCGTTTCTGCGCTCGGAATTTCCGCATCCGCAAGAACGCTCGGAGATGTTGACGGAAGCAAGACCACCAATTCATACGACGCTTTAAAAATTCTCACATATTCCGTCGGCACACTTGACACGATAAACGAAAGAACCGCCGATGTCAACTGTGACGGAGTAATAAATTCCAGCGACGCTCTTCTTGCGCTGAGAATTTCCGTCGGCCTTTATGACGGTCCGACCGAGGTTGACCTCAAGCCCGAGGTTATTGACCCGATTGTGAAAACAGGCAAGTATACATTTTCGACAACCTTTGACACGGAGGATGAAAACGGAAATCCCGAAACTCTTCCGGTAACGATCATGGTTAACGGAAAGAACCTGTGCGCATTGATGAAGTACAGCGGCATCGATGTCAGAGTGCTCATCCTTGACGAAAAAGTATATATGGTTCTGCCGAGTCTCTTTTCGTATATGGAAATGTCCGAGAGCGATATCGGCAAGCTTGATTTCAGCAGCATGACAGGAACGCTTAATCAAACCTATGCAGGCTCGTTCTATTCAACCTACGACGGAAAAACCTACACGGTCGATACCTACAAATCCGAGGACGGCTCTTTAAACGATTATTATTTCCTTGACGGAAAGTGGGCAATGACAACCGATCATTCAGGTAAGCCTGAGGACGCGATGAAAATAACTGATTTTAAGGCAGGCGTCAATGAATCGTACTTTTCACTCAAGGGATTGTTCAAAATTGACCCCGATAAATTACCGAAATAAAGGAGAAAAAAGCTATGAACAAATTTATCAAAGCGGGCATTTCACTCGCAACAGTGGCAGCCATTGCGGCTTCGGCTTCGGCGATGGCATTCGCAACGGATTACATGGGCGATGTTAACGACGACGGAGCGGTCAACTCCTCCGACGCTCTTTTGATTCTTCGTCATTCGGTCGGCGACGAAACCGCAGCTCTCAACCTCAAGAAGGCCGATGTCAAAGCCGACAATGTTGTTAATTCCTCGGACGCTCTTGCCGTCTTGAGAATGAGCGTTGGTCTTGACGAGCTTATTGAGTTCAAGGACGAAGAAAAAAAGGATGAAAAAAGCCCCGTTGATTACGACAAGGCGGAAGCTGTTGCATATTACAATGCTGCGCTCAAAAAGGCTTATGCAAGCGAGAAGGTAACAATTGCAAAGAAAACAAATGTTACGGTTAAGATAGACAAGCTCACGGCTTTCAGGGATCTTGCAAATTCCCTTATCGAGAAATACGCAGTTCCGACCGAGGCAACGGAAACCTTTAAGTCCGAGCCGGAAAAGGCTGAAAAATTCCTTGTACCGACTGCGCTTGAGGCAGACGGCGCAAAGGAGACCAAGGTTGAGGCAACAGAAAACGGCTACAAGGTAACGATCACCCTTGTGGGCGAAAATGTGGACTACAAAACCGCACCGAAATACAACACGCAGGCTTCTCTTCCGCTTACCGGTATTGAAGAGTTGGCAACCCAATACAAGGTAACCGTAAAGTCCTCAAGCCTTAACTATACCGGCACGGTTCTCACCGCAGAAATTGACAAGGACGGAAATATTCTCTCCCTCAATCACACAATGCCGCTTCAGCTTTCCGCAAGCGCAAAGTACGGCATAAGCATTAACGGCTCAGGCTCGGGTCAATACACCCTTGACGCAACATTTACATATTAAAGATTAAAAGACGGCCGGTCATTCGGTCGTCTTTCTTTGTTGTATTAAGGCAATACCGCTCAATCGGGGTGTGCGGTATTGCCTTAAGTCTTTTTATTTTATATCGGCGTAGAACTCCTTGATGTACTCGTCAATGTCGGCTCTCGTTCCCTTGTAAGGACCGGGGATCTCCATTTTGTTTGAAACCGTCGCCGTTGCGTAAAGCAGCGAATCCTTCATGGAATGGGTAAGTCTTTCAGTCATGTATGCCGCAAAGGTCGTGTCGCCTCTGCCTGTGCGTCCGCTGAGATTTCTTGCACGGATCGGGCAGGAGCAGAATTCCTTGCCGTCATATGCAATAACCTCTGTGTTGTGGGTAATGACTATCTCTTTTGCGCCCCATGAGTGGAGGAGCTTTGCCGCCTCATATCTGTCGGTAAGACCCGTCAAAATTTCAGCCTCGGCAGCGTCGGTCTTGAGGTACTCAATATACGGCAGAACCTCTTTCTTCTCCTTCCAATCCTCAAAGAACATTGTGTGATCCTCAAGGTTCACATGGCGAAGAAGCGCCTGAACATCAACGGCAACCTTGCCTCTTTTTGAGGCCTCAATAATCATCTCGTTGGTGAAATCGCCGTAGAGAAGTCCTGCAAAATGGTAAATATCCGCCTCAACATCCTCCGGGATATCGTCGATCGTGAACGGAGTGCCGACGCTGATACACATACACTTTCTGCGCTCCTTGTCGGCGGTGAAGTATTGGTTATCCATCGTACATGACGACTCGGACATAATGCAATAGATATCCTCCTTCGGAATCGTGAAGTATGTAAGTCTTTCACTGTCGTCGGGATTGATCTTTGTCAATGCAGCAACCTTGTGTCCGAGCGCATAGGCCGAAGCGGAGGAATATATAACAGCTCCGCCGATTGCAAGTGTTTCGTTGCCGAGATAGTCCGTGTCGTGATCCATTGTGATATGGCCGATAATAAGTGATTCATAGTGCTTCATTAGTCTTCTCCTCTGCTTTTGTTTTCGTAATTAAGAATTTCCTTTGCAATATATATCGGGCGCTTTTTGACCTGAAGATAGGTTCGGGAAAGGTATTCGCCTATTATTCCGAGGAAAAGCGAATTGAGTCCGCCGAGGAAAAGCAGGATCGTGATAATTGCTATCGTGCCTGTTATCTCTCCGATTGCGGCTCCGACGATCAACGCAATTATAAGATAAAGAATCGAAATTCCCATAAGACCTACTCCGGCATAGGACGCCGCCTTAAGCGGAAGCGTCGAATAGCCGACTATGCCCTCGATTGCGTATCTGAACAGTTTCATAAACGACCACTTTGATGTGCCAGCCGCCCTCTGCTGAACCTCGTATGGTATATATTTTGTGTTATAGCCGACAAAGGAGAAAATGCCCTTTGAAAAGCGGCTGTATTCCGACATTTCAAGAACGGAGTCAAGCATCTGGCGGCGCATAAGTCTGAAATCGCTTGCACCGGGATAAAGCTCAACATCCGAAAGCTTATTGATTATCTTGTAGAATTTATCCTTGAAGAAAATCAAAAGCTTGCTTTCCTTTCGTTCGCCCTGATAGGCGGCAACGCAGTCGATATCCGCATTTTCGTCGAGAATCTGCTTCATCTCAAGCACCACCTCGGGACGCTGCTGGAGATCGGCGTCAATAACGCAGGTGTAATCGCCGCTCGACTGCTTCAAGCCGGCATAAATTGCCGCTTCCTTGCCGAAGTTGCGTGAAAAATTAACAACCTTGACATTATTTGCCTTTTCGTAAATCACCTTTAGTATCTGCGGCGTTTTGTCACGGCTTCCGTCATTTACAAACACAAGCTCGTAGTCGTCAACCCTATCCTTAAAGACCCGTGTAACCTCCGAATAAAACTCAATCACACTTTCTTCCTCATTAAAACAGGGAACAACAAGAGTTAATTTCACATCAATCACCCAATTCATTTAAAAACTTTTTTAATGCGTCCTGCCATGTCGGCAGTCTTTTTATTCCGGCATCGTCAAGACATTTTTTGCTCAATCTTGAGTTGTGCGGCCTTTCGGCTTTCACCGGATATTCGGTTGACGAAACGGGGTTGATTTTCGCCGTTTTGCCGCCCTGCCTCATTATTTCCGCCGCAAACTCCGCCCATGAGCAGTAGTTTTCGTTTGTGCCGTGATATATTCCGTACTTATCCGTAGCAATAAGGTCGCAGATAAGCCTTGCAAGATCGGGAGTATAGGTCGGTGAACCGATCTGGTCGCAGACCACATTCAATTCGTCCCTTTCACTGCCCAAACGAAGCATCGTTTTAACAAAATTATTTCCGTTTACGCCGAAGACCCATGAGGTTCGCACGATGAAATATTTGTCAAGGTGCTTCATGACTGCCTTCTCACCCTCAAGCTTTGTCCTGCCGTAAACATTTTTCGGCTCTGTCGGGTCGCTCGGTTCAAAGGGAGCTTCTCCCGCTCCTCCGTAAACATAATCCGTGCTGACATAGAGCATTTTTGCGCCGAGCCTTTTGCACGCAATCGCAATATTTTCCGTTCCGTCGGCATTGACCCTGCGGCAGCTTTCTTCATCGTCCTCAGCCCTGTCCACTGCCGTGTATGCGGCGCAATGAACAACGGCGTCGGGTGCGTAATCGCAAATGTATCCGACCGTTGCATCACGGTTCGTTATATCAAAATCATCTCGGTCAACTCCCCTGCACTCAATCGAGCGTGAGTTAAGCTCCCTGACAACATCAAAGCCGAGCTGACCGTTATAGCCTGTTACAAGAATTTTCATATGCTGTCCTCAAAAATCGAAGCTGACATCGCTGTCCTTGAGAAGCGGAGCGGAAATGTCCTTCTTAGAAAGTATCGGATCGTCAATACCCCATTCAACGCCGATCTCGGGGTCGTTGAATTTCACGCTTCTGTCATCCTCCGGGCAATAGAACTCATCAACCTTGTACATGACCTCAACATCGTCCGTCAAGGTAACAAAGCCGTGCAGACAGCCCTTCGGAATGAAAAACGACTTTTTATTCTCGCCCGAAAGGATAACCGAAGCCCACTTCATATAGGTCGGCGAGCCCTTTCTGATATCAACCGCAACATCCATTATCTCGCCTCTGACGCAGGTAAGCAGCTTGCTCTGAGCCGTCGGATTGACCTGACAGTGCAAGCCTCTGAGCGTTCCCTTTTCGGCGGAAAACGACCTGTTGTCCTGAACAAAGTCAACATCTATGCCAACCTCGGCAAGCTTGCGCTTGGAATATGATTCCATGAACCAGCCTCTGTTGTCGCCGAAAACATCAGGCTCAATAACTATCGCTCCCGTTACTTCTGTTTCGTATGCTTTCAAATCTGTCATTCCTTTACATTTTTTCCGTCGAACAGGGCGGTTCCTGCTCCTTGCCCCAGCGGGGACGCTCGCCCTGCTTGTCGGAGTACATTATCTTACCCTCGGCAACCCTCATGAGGTGCTGACCGTAGGGCGATTTTCCGTATTGCTGAGCGGACTCGATAAGAGTTTTCTTAGAAATCCAGCGCATATTGTATGCAATCTCCTCCGGTGCGGAAATCTGAATTCCCTGAAGCTTTTCAATCGTTTTGATGAAATTCGCCGCTTCCAAAAGATTATCGACCGTTCCCGTGTCAAGCCATGCAAAGCCTCTGCCCATGAGCTTGATGTCAAGGTCGCCGTTATCAAGATAGATCTGGTTTATATCCGTTATCTCAAGCTCGCCTCTCGCCGACGGCTTGAGGCTCTTGGCATATTCAACAACCCTGTTGTCGTAGAAATAAAGTCCCGTTATCGCATAGTTCGACTTAGGCTCTTTCGGCTTTTCGACAATTTTTTTGGGCTTACCCTTTTTGTCAAACTCAACAACGCCGAACGACTCCGGGTTATCAACATAATAACCGAAAACCGTCGCTCTGTTCTTGTTCTGCGCCGCCTGCCTGAGCATATGGCCGAAGCCGCTGCCGTAGAAAATATTGTCACCGAGAACCATTGCGACGCTGTCCTTACCGATGAATTTTTCACCGATGATGAATGCCTGTGCAAGTCCGTCCGGGCTTTCCTGAACGGCATAGCTAAGCTTCAATCCGAACTGATGACCCGTTCCGAGAAGTCTTTCAAACTTCGGCGTGTCGTCGGGCGTTGAAATAATAAGAATTTCTCTGATGCCGGCGAGCATGAGAGTTGAAAGCGGATAATAAATCATCGGCTTGTCATAAACCGGCAAAAGCTGCTTACTGGTAACCATTGTCAAGGGGTAAAGGCGAGTTCCCGAACCGCCTGCAAGTATGATTCCTTTCATTACTTTTAACCTCCGTAATTATGTATCGGTTATTCGTTTTTTTCAAAAAGACTTCCCGAGTGACAGTCGATTCCGACTATCAGCGGAAATTTATCAAGTACAATCCTCTTGACCGATTCACAGCCAAGATCGAAAAATGCAATCTCTTTGCATTCCTTAACGCATTTTGCGGCAAGCGCACCCGCACCGCCGACGGCGCAGAGATACACAGCATTGTTCCTGACGATTGCGTCGCAAACGCCCTTGTCTCTGCCGCCCTTTCCTATCATCGCCGCCAAGCCTCTGTCAAGAAGCGTCGGGGCAAACGGATCCATTCTTCCCGATGTTGTCGGACCACATGAGCCTATCGGAAGACCCTGCGGCGCAGGCGTGGGACCTGCGTAGTAAATACACGCTCCGTCAAGGTCAAACGGCAGCTCGCCGCCCTCCTCGATAAGCTTGACTATTCTTTTATGCGCCGCATCTCTTGAGGTATAAACCACTCCCGAGAGGATAACTCTATCCCCTGCGTGAAGCTCCTTTGCCCTCTCTTTAAGCTCAGATGCGTCCAAAATATATTCTGCCATTAGCTCAACTCCCGAATAAGCTGATTGAGTAAATCCTCCGCCTTCTGCGGATCGTCCTTCACCTTTTCAAGCTTTTTTGCCGCTTTTTTTATCTGCGACTGTGCGCTTTTTTTGAGCTTTGCCGCTGCGGCTTCTGCAGATTCGACCAGCTTGTCGCAACGCTCTATGGTTTCCTGCGCCGCCTTTTTGTCTGCGGACTCCTCAACCTGTTTTTCGAGCATTTCATATTTTGCTCTCATTTTTTTTGCGTTTTCCTCGGCTTCGGAACACCTTGCGCTAAGCTCCTCGGCTCTCTTTTCGGCGTTTTCCGACCTCTTTTTCAGCTCTTTGTTTTCCTCGGAAAGATTTTTTACAAGCCTGTCCTTGTCCGAAATTATATTTTTATATTCCTGCTGAGCTTTTTTAAGCTGCTGAATATAGTTTATTACAGACTGGCGATCAAATCCGCCGAATGGAGTTTTTTTGAAAAGAACTTCTTCCTTCATTCTGTAGCCATCCTTTCTCGGCTGTGTGTTTTGAGGAGGTATTGCCTTAACCAACATACATTATCTTTGTCACTCCGTCGCCGCACTTTACAGCTCCGTTCTTGAGCGAATAGCAATACATTTCTCCGCTGCCGCTCTTGTAATTTTTGATATAGGCAAACGAATCGCCTGTATAGACAAAATTATTGAGATTGAGATCCTTGTCAACAACGGCATAGCCTTTTCCGTCATATATTCCTGCCGTCATAAGCTCCTCGGAGTTATCCTGCCTCGTCAAAACTATCGTGAACGATTCGTTGACGGCAAAATATGAATAAATATTCTTGCAAATCTCCGCCTTGCCGCCCTTCGGAATGAATTTATAAAGCGTTTTTGTTCCCGAAGAATCGAGCTTTTCGTAATACAAGGTGTCCTTCACCGCCGAGCAATCGGAAACATTGGAATCGATCAGTCTTCTGTTGCTCATGTCTGCGTTTTCCGCACTGCTGTAGTAAAGCTCACTGTCGGCAAGACCGTATATCGTGCCCGAATCAGCCAGAATAAACCGTGTCTTGTCCAAATTATAGCCCTTGAGCTCGTATTCAATAACATTCGCACCGTCGTACCATGAGCAGAAGCTGCTGTCGCTGACCTCATATGAGCCTTTCACAGCATTACGAACATAGTCCATTGCCTTTTGCACATTTGAGCTGCGTGCCGTTTCAACAAGCGAATCCATGGTGATTATACTGTCAACGCCGATAACCGATTTTCTGTATATCAGTCTCGGGTCGCCGCCCTTTGCAAATTCTATGATGTTTTCAAGCGTTATGCCCGATGCAAGCCGGTGCGATGCGCCGTTGCCGTAAGCGAAGCAGGTATATTCATCGCCGACCGCAAGCCCGAGGTCGATTTTATCAAGCTCCTCACGAAGCTGATCTCTGAGAGCCTTCAGCTCATATTGATAAAGCGCAGCATTATACTTTGCGGTATCAAGAACCTTTCTTTTAAAAATAAAGCCCTTTTCCGTCATATAATCGCCCTCGACGGGCTTTTGCAATTTTTTGTCGCTTTCGTAATAGTTATCCGTTATAAAGTCCTGCCAATTGACATTCGATTTGTTCTTTACGAAATAGTAAAGGTTGCCGCCGTAGGTGTAATCGTCAAGATAGACCTCGCTTACATCTGCGCAGATCTCCGTCGGCTTTTCTTCGCCCTTCACGGAGTAAACATTGACATTTGTGCTCGTACCCGTCGGCTGCGTGTAGAGAATTTCGTAATCGCTGCTGTCCGAGGTGTATCTGACATGGCTTATGCCGCTTGCGACATTCTCGCTGTTCTCGCCGAACTTTGCTCTGTGAAGAGAATAAACATTGCTGCTGCGGCGTGTGAAATACACCGTATTGCCGACCGACGGCGTAAAATATTCTTCAACCGAGTCGGCCACGCTTTCTGCCTTTTGCAGCTCAACGCTGTACATATAGCAGCTTGTGATATTTGATTTCGTTGTTCCGTAGCAGGCAAAGAGTCCGTCCTCGGTCGTTTTCCAACCCTCGTCAATGCCTTTTTCAACAAATTTGCCCTGCTTTTTCAGAGATTTTTTGCTGCCTACCTCAATCATTCTGAGGTCATATTTTCCCGTTGCGGACGCAGTGTTGCGGCTGAACCAAACATACATTCCGTCCGTTGAAACGGAAATTTCTCTCGCCTCGCCGATGTCGTAAACCGTTCCGTCGGCAAGCTTTATCATTGCTGTTTTATCCGTTGTGTTGTAAATTGCGGCCACGGGGGAGTCGTTTCTGTCCGCTCTCTCCGCTCCGAAATATGTGCCTGCCGCCGTACCGATCAGAATAATGATGAGCGCAAGGCACGCAACGAATGCTTTTATTTTTGAAGCCCTTTTTGAGGGAATTTTTTTCTTTTTTGATGTTGATTTTTTGTCCGAATTCTTGTTGTCGGATTTTCTTGAGCCGAAATCTACGGCAATTTCTTGAGGTTCTTCAATGTTGTCGAGCGGTTGAATATCGCCCGAGAATTCCATTGCTTCATAAATCGGCAAAAGCTCAGACTCCTGAACTGCCTGAGCGTCACTGTCGTATTCATCATTTGAAAGTCTTATTTCATCGCTTTCTTTCATTTTTTTCTCCGAGTCCCGTTCCGCCCCAAAGAGCGAAACGGGATAATTAAAAACAATTATTTCATCGAAACGGCTTTCTTTGCCTTTTCGACAATGTTTGAAGCGCAAAGACCGTAAATTTTAAGCATCTCGACCGCAGGGCCTGAGCCGCCGAACTTATCTTCAACGCCAACTCTTACAACGGGAACGGGCTTGCCCTCGCAGACAACCTCCGTAACCGCAGAGCCAAGACCGCCGATAATGCTGTGCTCCTCTGCCGTGACGATTGCGCCCGTCTCCTCAGCCGCCTTGAGAATAATATCCTTATCGATCGGCTTGATGGTGTGAATATTGATAACTCTTGCCGAGATACCCTCCTCCCTGAGCATATCCTTGGCAATCATAGCCTCGTTTACCATAAGGCCTGTTGCAACGATAGTAACATCGCTGCCCTCGGCAAGCTCAATTCCCTTGCCAATCTCAAACTTATAGGTATCGGGATCGTTGAAGCGTGGAACTGCAAGCCTGCCGAAGCGCAGATAAACAGGACCCTCATACTCTGCCGCCGCAAAAACAGCCGCACGAGCCTCAACATCATCCGCCGGGTTGATGATAGTCATGCCCGGGATAGTTCTCATCAGAGCGATATCCTCGCAGCACTGATGGCTTGCGCCGTCCTCGCCGACCGAGATGCCGGCGTGAGTTGCGCCGAGCTTAACATTGAGGCGGGGATAACCGATCGTATTTCTTACCTGCTCAAAAGCACGGCCTGCAAGGAACATTGCGAAGGAGCTTGCAAACACGGTGTGACCTGTTGTTGCAAGGCCTGCGGCAACGCCTACCATATTACACTCGGCAATTCCCGCGTCAAAAAATCTCTCCGGAAATGCCTTTTTAAACATACCTGTTTTGGTTGCGGCTGCAAGATCGGCGTCCATAACAATAAGGCTTTCGTCCTTCTCGCCAAGCTCAACCAAAGCTTTACCGTAAGCTTCTCTTGTTGCTGTTTTGATTATGTCTGCCATCTTTTACGCCTCCAATTCTGCAAGTTGCGCCTTAAGCTCGTTCATTGCCTGCTCATACTGCTCGGCATTCGGAGCCGTTCCGTGCCACGAGCACTGATCCTCCATAAAGGAAACGCCCTTGCCCTTAACAGTCTTGGCAATGATTGCAGTCGGCTTGCCCTTGAATTCTGCGGCTGCCTTGAAAGCTGCGTCGATCTCGTCAAATGAATGACCGTAGATTTCAATAACATTCCAGCCGAATGCACGGAATTTTTCAGGAATCGGATACGGAGAGTTGACCTCTGCGATCGAGCCGTCGATCTGGAGATTGTTGTTATCAACAACGGCGCAAAGATTGTCAAGTCCCTTTGCAGAAGCAAACATAGCCGCCTCCCAAACCTGACCTTCCTCAATCTCACCGTCGCCGAGAACCGTATAAACTCTGTAATCCTTCTTATCAATCTTTCCGGCGAGAGCCATTCCGACCGCCGTTGAAATACCCTGTCCGAGAGAGCCGGTGCTCATATCAACACCCGGAGTACGGTTCATGCTCGGATGACCCTGAAGCATTGCCCCGGGCTTGCGAAGATTTTTAATTTCCGATACGGGGAAGAAACCCTTGTTTGCAAGAACCGCATAAAGAGCCGGAGCCGTATGACCCTTTGAAAGAACAAATCTGTCTCTGTTCTCATCCTTGGGATTTTTCGGATCAACATTCATATGGTCGAAATAAAGATATGTGAGAATATCCGCTACAGAGAGCGATCCGCCCGGATGACCCGATTTTGCATTGAACACACCCTCGATCACGCCCATACGAACCGTACAAGCCTTGATCTGTAATTGTTTTTTAGCTACTGCGTCCAAAAAAACACCTCCAATTATTCGCTTAAATTTTGTTTTTTTAAGAAATCCTTAAAATAATCCGGAACATCTGCACTGAATTCAAGATATCTTCCGTCCCTCGGGTGCCTGAACCCGATAAGACCTGCGTGCAGACACTGTCCGTTCAATGATGTTACTCCGTTCTTCGGACCGTAGATATTGTCTCCGGCGACCGGGTGACCGATATATGCCATATGAACCCTTATTTGATGAGTTCTTCCCGTTTCAAGAGTAACCTTGATATATGCAAATTTCTCATTCTGATCGATCACTTCATAGTGAGAAATGGCATCCTTTGAATTTTGGTAGATAACGCACATTTTCTTCCTGTCGTTGGGATTTCTGCCTATCGGGGCATTGACCGTTCCGCTCGTTTCCTTGAAATGTCCGTGCACTACCGCCCTGTACTGCCTTGTAAAGCTGTGCTCCTTGATCTGAGCGGCAAGCTTTTCATGGGCAAAGTCATTTTTCGCAACTATCAGCAGTCCGCTTGTATTCTTGTCGATACGGTGCACGATTCCGGGACGGATAACCCCGTTGATGCCCGAAAGACTGCTTCCGCAATGATAAAGCAAGGCGTTGACGAGCGTTCCGTCATAATTGCCCGCCGCCGGGTGAACAACCATTCCCCTCGGCTTGTTGACAACCAGCAGGTCATCGTCCTCATAGATTATATCAAGAGGAATATTTTCCGGCTTCGCCTCAATCGTTTTAAGCTCCGGCATTGAGAAGCTTATCTCGTCGCCGACAGAAACTCTGAACGATTTTGAAACGGGAACGCCGTTGACCCTGACCTCGCCGCCGTCGATAATATGCTGAATATGCGAACGGGTAAAATCGGAACAAAGATCCGACAGTGTTTTGTCAATTCTCTCCCCTGCAAAATCCGAATCAATACGGAAGAAAAAATCACTCATGCTGTCCACCCGTCTCTTTGCGCTCCCGTAATGTATCGACGATAACATAGATCATAAGCGCAAACGCACCGACCGTTACGAGAATATCCGCAAAGTTGAAAACTGCAAAGTTCATAAACTGAACATCAATAAAATCAACAACATATCCCTTAAGCACCCGGTCAATAAGATTGCCGAGTCCGCCCGAAATAATCATAACGGCGCAGGTGAGATAGAATTTTGATTTTATCTTTTTCGTAGCGATAAGAATTATACCTGCAAGAATTACAATGCCCGTAAAAACCGAGAGCAGCGTTGTGCTTTGAGAAAACGAGCCGAATGCCGCACCCGTATTGCGCACATAATTCCAACCGATAAAGCCTTTGATGAATTCCGCCGAGCCTACAGGCTGAAGATACCGCTCAACAAAAAGCTTTATCACCTGATCGGCTGCGGTGAGAATCGCTATTGAAATAAAACTGATAACTATGCTCATTATTTTTTGAAGAAGCCCTTCAGCTTGCCGGCAAATCCGCTGTCGTTGCCGTCGTCATCAAGATCGTCGTCATCAAGGTCGTCGAGATATCCGTCGTCGTCTGTAACGGCATAGGAATCAATGTTCTCAAACTTGAGCTTGAAGCCGTCCTTTTCACTTGAATCCTTCTTGGGCTTTGTAAACATTATGTCCTTCGGCTCAGGCTTTTCCTCCGAGCCGTAATTGTCAACGAGCTTTTCAAGCTCCTCGTCGCTTGCATCGTCAATGTCGGGAACAACTAACTCTGCGGCTTCGTCCGTTTCCTCTTCCGGCTTTTCCTCGTCCTCGTCCTCATATACCGGATCAGACTCTGCGTCGGTATCCTCTGTTTCATATATCATTTGCTGGAGATGCTCAACATCCATCGACTCGGCTTCCCTTGCCTCAGGGGTCTTGACCTCCTCGACGGTTTCCTCAAAAGGGTGCTGTACTTCTTCCTCTGCTTTTTCCTCAGCGACCTCGGCAGGCTCTTCCGTCTTTTCAGGCTCGGAGCTTTCTTCATCAGGCTCTGCAACAGGCTCCTGCGCCGGAGCTTCCTCAACCTTTGCCTCCTCGGCTGTCATCTTCTCGATAACAACCTCCGGAAGCTTGTTGATAAGCTCAAGCTGTGCGCTGTATTCGCCGAGAATCTGCTGCTTGAACTTTGTAACCTCCTGCTTCATTGTTTCAAGAGCGGCAAGCTCCTTTATCATGTCGCTTCTGGCGTTGACGGAAGCTTCCTTTGACTCACGAACCGCATTTTCAACGATATCCTTCGCCTGCTTCTGAGCCTCCTCAACGAGTGAATCCGCCTGATACTTTGCCTTTGAAAGCATTTCCTTTGCGGTTGCGTCGAGCCTTTCGTTTTCCGTATCCGTGCGTTCCTTTACCTCCGCAACAAGCTTATCCGCCTTTTCACGGGCGTCATTGGTGATTTTTTCGGCTGCCCTCTGCGCCGTCAAAAGCGCATTGCGAATATTATCCTCATCGTTTCTGTATTCCTCAAGTCTTTGTGCAAGCAGATTTATCTTTTTAAACATCTCTCCGTTTTCACGGAACATCTGCTCGTAAGAATCGGCGACTTCCCTGAGAAAGGAGTCTACGCCCTCTGCCTTATAGGCATTTCTTCCGGAGGCTTCAAAGTGGTGATTGGTGATTTTTGCCGGTGTTAACATGGTTATTCCTCCTGTGTTTTAAACAATTTATAAGCAGCTGCCGATTGCTTTATCAGTAGCTTGAATGCTCAACCTCGTCGAGAAGCTCGCCCGTAAGCGGAACATTGTACGGTGTGATTATATATGCTCTACCCGCAACACGCTTGATATCTCCGTTGTTGGCATAAGCAACGCCGCTGAGGAAGTCGATTATTCTCACCGTTGCGTCGTTCGGGCAAGTCTCAAGGTTGAGAATGACGATTCTCTTTTCGTTGAGCACATCGGCAACCGAACCTACATCCTCATATCGGTCAAGCTTTTTGAAAACGACATGAGCCTTTGATGATGCTGCCGCAGCGGCAGGAACGGAGGAACGAATGTCAACAACCTTGTTGTCACGGTCGTTTTTGTGATTAAATGAAAAATTGCTTCTCACATCACGGCTGTCTTCCTTCTCCGGCTCTTCGTAGTCGATATCAACATCGTCAAGGAATTCCTCCTCAGACATATTGAACATATTTTTAAATTTGTCCATCATTCCCATTATAATAAATCCTCCTGAATCAATATACTCGTTTGCCGAAAAGCGACGATCCTACTCTTACCATCGTCGAGCCTTCCAGTATCGCTTCAACATAATCGCCGGACATTCCCATTGAAAGAATATCCATACTGATATTATCTAATTTTTTTGCCATCGGGGGTATCGCCATAAGTCCTTTGACCCTGACGGCGTCAATTTCCGATATTTCGCAAAGAGTTTCCGTCAGCTCGGACGGGTCAAGTCCGAACTTGCTCGCCTCCTCGCCGATGTTGATTTCAACCAGAACATCGGTCACAATTCCCTTCTTTGCCGAGATTTTTCCTATCTCCCTTGCGACCTTAACGCTGTCAACGCTGTCGATCATATCAACCTCACCGACAATCTGCCTGACCTTATTCGTCTGCAAATGACCTATAAGATGCCTTTCAACGCCGTCAAGGTGCAGCTCGTCACGCTTGCCGAGATATTCCTGAACCCTGTTTTCGCCGATAAGGTCAATGCCGAGCGAAAGAGCATGATTGATATAAAGGCTGTCAACCGTCTTGGTCACGCCCATCAATCGCACGGAATTTTCGTCCCTGCCGCTTTCGATAGCCGCCTTTTGTATATTTTCCCTGATACGCTTGTAGTTTTCTTCAATATCCCTGAAGCGTTCCTCAACTAATGCTTTTTCCATCACTGAGATTTCTTCCTTTCACGATAACTTCATCGTAGCGCTTTATCGGACGGTAGCCGTTCGACGCTTCCGTTTCCTCGCTGACGAGAACATAGTCGCCTGCGTCGTAGATTATTTCGATCCTTCTGGCGTTCATAATGTCGCCGCGAAGAATATAAACAACATCAACCTCGTTGCCCTTTTCGTCCTTTTCACGCCTGATTGAGGAGCTGTTGACCTTGTAGCCCGTATATTCCTTAAAAACAAGCTCAATGTCCTCCGTCCTCATGTTCGCATAGGTTTCATTCATCATGTTGCACGAAAAAGCAACCGCAACCTTATCGTTCTGAGTTGTCGAGATTTTTTCAACCTTGACCTCAACATTTTTAAAGCCGTAATACGGCATATTTATTTTCATCGTGTCGCCCTCTGCCATGAGAAGCGAATATTTGCTGTCCATAACCGTTACAAGATACCATTTGTAGCTGCCGACAATCTTGCCCATTCGGCTTGAAACATCCTCGGGCTTTTTTTCAAAGAGCTTTTCGGCTTCGTCAACCGTCAGCTCCGATATCTTGTCGTAATCCATTGCGGATTCGTAGCCGTCAAGATTGCTGATATAGTAGCCGGAAAGCGGAGCGAGCACATCGGAGGTACTGATGTTCTTCGCTTCAAGCGTCTTGATTTTTGCGCCAAGCTCGTTGAATTTCTCGGTCAAATCTATCGTGCCGTCTTTAAGTATCTGCTTGCTGGCAAGCTTGTTTTCAAGCTCCTCTATGTTGCTGTCAAGGTCGGAAAAATCGCCGTTGTCCGAGGCTCTGACAAGCTCGGTGAAGCTTGAATCAATAGCCTTGTTAAGTTTTTCCATGTCGAGCGCATTAAGCTCCGTTTGCTCGGAAAGCTCCTGATATCTCGCAAGGCTTTCCTTGGCTTCAAGCAGCTCAGAAACATTCGCCGCATCCTCAGCGGAGGAGCAAACCCTCGCCACTGCGTCGCCGCTCGCCACACGCATACCGTCCTTTATAAGCGGAACGACCGTGCCAGTTGTTTTTTGATTTATATATTCCTCGTCACGCACAATAAAAGCCTTCAATTCCAGCTTTTCCTGTTCGACCGCTTCATCGACCGTTTCCGTGTCGTAGTTGTCACGGTTGACCTTTACGGCGTCATGAAAAAGGTAAACAAAAGCGGCAAGTACAAGCACCGTGCAAATCATATTTATCCACGCATGATTTTTCACTCGGATATCTCCCCCTTAACAATCGCAAACGCTGCGTTTGCAAGATCTTCTCTTTTTTGATATTTGTCAATATAAAGCCAATTTATTCGTTCGTTGCGCCTGAACCAGGTAAGCTGACGCTTTGCGTATCGCCTTGTGGCTCGTTTGAGATTTTCAACAGCCTGTTCAAGCGAAATTTCACCGTCAAAATACGATCGAAGCTCCTTATAGCCTATCGCCTGCGCCGAGGTCGTGCCGTTTGCCGAAGCAAGATACTCCCTCGCCTCGCTCTCAAGCCCACGCTCAAGCATGATATCGACACGGCGGTCGATCCTGTCATAGAGAAATTGTCTGTCCTCAGCGTCAAGTCCGATAAAGCATACCTCATACGGTGAAGCCTGTTTTGAAAGCTCAAGCTGCTCTGTCATTGTAGTTCCCGTTGTTTTGTAAACCTCAAGCGCACGGACAATTCTTTTCACATTGTTCGGGTGGAGCTTTTCGGCATATTCGGGGTCAAAGGCTCTGACCTCCTCAAGAAGCCTGTCCGCTCCCTCGTTCTCGGCTCTTTGCAAAAGGCTGCGACGAAGCTCCTCGTCATACGAGTCCTCGCTGAGCTTGATATTATTGAGAAGCGTATCGACATAAAGCCCCGTTCCGCCGCAAACAACGGGCAGCAATCCCCTTGAACCGATATCCGCAATGCATTCCGCCGCCGCCTGTTGATACAGCGCAACGCTGTAATCCTCCGTGTTGTCGAGAAAGCCCATCATGTGATGCGGTATGTTTTTCTTTTCCTCCTCGGTCGGCTTTGCGGTTGCGATATCCATACCCTTGTAAATCTGCATGGAGTCCGCCGAAACAACCTCACCGCCGAAACGGCGGCAAATTTCAACAGCCAGATCGGATTTTCCCGACGCCGTCGGGCCGATAACAGCCACAACAGGTATTCTGTTCATCCGATCAGCACCCCCAAAATAGACTTTAGATTTTAGATGTTAGATTTTAGATTTTAGACACGGCCGAAGTTTTTTTCGATCTCGTACCTTGACATTTCTATAAGCACGGGTCTGCCGTGCGGACAATACCTGATATCCGGATTGTTGAGAAGCTCCTCGACAAATCTGTTCAGCTCATAGTCCGAGGTTCTGTCACCGGCCT
This sequence comes from Bacteroides faecis, assembly GCA_963625295.1. Taxonomy (GTDB): domain Bacteria; phylum Bacillota; class Clostridia; order Oscillospirales; family Acutalibacteraceae; genus CAG-488. The sequence goes on along the minus strand of CAVFTC010000021.1, from coordinate 9,262 downwards.
TGATGGCTGCACGGCAAGCGGTTGAATGATAGATCCAATCAAGCTTTTCGGGAATCAATTCCTTTTGACCGGCAGCAAGATAACCGGCAAGCTCCATCACAACCTCGGCAATGTCTGCGTCGGCAACTGCGGTCGGACATTCGCTGATTATAACCATTCCGCCGCCGAAATCCTCAATGTGATAGCCCGCCTTTTCAAGCAGGTCGAGATTGTCGAGAACCGCCGAATATTCCTCTTTGCTGAGGGTCACGGTAACGGGTGCAAGGAGCATCTGCGTTTCAATGCCGTCACGGCTTGCCTTGAATTTTTCAAAAAGCATACGCTCATGTGCGGCGTGCTTGTCAATTATAAGGAGCTTTTTGCCCTGCTCGACAAGTATGTAGGTCTTGAACGCCTCGCCGATAACTCTATACGGCTCAACCTCCGGCTGAGCTTCTTCAACGATCGGCTGAACCGGTTCAGGCTCATCGACCGGCACTGTAACAGCAGGCTCCGGCTTCGTTTCCTCAGCGGTAACAATCTCCTGCACCGCAGGCTTAAAGCACGGAATGAGATCGGGCGTTTCGTTCTTTTCTATTTCAAATTTTGAGTTGTCATCGTTAAAAATTATAGGTTCGGCTCTCGGCGTTTCAACCTTTTTTCTGAATTCCGCCGAGGTCGTGTCTGTCCAAAAATCCTGCCTCGGTTGAGCTTCTTTTTTAATCTGCTCAAGCTGCTGCTCATATATTTTTATCTGCTTACCCTCTGCGGGTCTTGGCATAAACTGGCGGCTGACCTTCTGCTGAAATGTCGCCTGAACTCTTGTGTCGCCCTGCTGCAATGCCGATTTTGCGCAGTAATAGACCGCATTGAAAATCATCTTTTCATTGGCAAAGCGCACCTCGGTTTTCGACGGGTGAACATTGACATCGACCGCACCGGGAGCGATCTGTATTTTGAGCACACAGGCAGGAAATTTACCGACCATTATTGAATTTTTGTAGGCTTCCTCAAGGGCAACCATGCCCGTTCGTGTTTTAATAAATCTATCATTCAGGAAAAAATATTGCATCATTCGATTCGGGCGTGCATTAAACGGCTTTGAAATAAAGCCACTGACCCTCACGCCCTCCAGCTCATAGTCGCACGGAATAAGCGTTGAGGCGAAGTCCTTGCCGAGCACCTTGTATATTGCGCTGTCGAGCTTTCCGTCGCCGGAGGTAAAAAGCACATCCTTTGAATCTCTGATAAAGCGAACGCTTACCTCGGGGTGAGAAAGTGCAATTCTGTCAACGACTGCGGCAACGGCGTTGCCCTCGCTGACATCTTTTTTGAGAAATTTCATTCTCGCCGGAGTGTTGTAAAAAAGGTCACGGACGATCAAGGTCGTACCCTGCGGACAGCCTGCGTCGTCGAGAACGGTTTCCTCGCCGCCCTCAATGCAATAGCGTGTTCCGACAGTCTCGCCCTCTCCCCTCGTCATGACCTCAACCCGTGAAACGGCGGCAATCGAAGCCAGTGCTTCACCTCTGAAACCCAATGTGCAAATTGCGTTCAAATCGTCGGCGGTGGAAATCTTACTGGTTGCATGGCTGATAAAGGCCTTACGAATATTCTCTCGGTCGATTCCGCAGCCGTTGTCTGTTATACGGATATAAATTATTCCGCCCCGTTTTATTTCAAGAGTGATTTTATCCGCTCCTGCGTCAATCGCATTTTCCATTATCTCCTTAACAATGGAGGCCGGTCGCTCAACAACCTCGCCGGCTGCGATAAGCTCGGCAATGTGCTTGGGTAAAACATTTATTTGCGGCATAAAATCACCTCTTTTTTCTCCTTTATTTGTGCGGCATTACAGCCTGTCCGCTCTGTTTTTCAGCTCATAGAGCTTTTGCAATGCCTCGATCGGCGTAAGCGTGTTTATATCAATCATTTTAAGCTCCTCGACAATGCCGTCTCCCTCGCTTGAAGCAAACGAGAGCTGCATATCGTCATCGGCGCTCTTTTCGACCGTTCTTATCACTGTGACTGCGCCCTTTTCCTCAAGCTCCTTGAGAATTTCCTTGGCACGGTTAACAACGGCGTTCGGAACGCCTGCAAGCTTGGCAACCTCAATGCCATAGCTGCCGTCCGCTCCTCCTCTGACGATTCTTCTGAGGAAGGTTATGTCGTCGCCTCTCTTTTTGACGGATATGTTGTAGTTCTTCGTTCCGCCGATCTCGTTTTCAAGCTCGGTCAATTCATGATAATGCGTTGCGAAAAGCGTTTTTGCACCGAGCTTTTTCGGGTCTGCGGTGTATTCAAGCACGGCACGGGCAATGCTCATACCGTCAAATGTCGAGGTTCCTCGTCCGATTTCGTCAAAAATCAACAGGCTTTTCTTGGTTGCGTTTTTCAGAATATTCGCAACCTCGCTCATCTCGACCATGAATGTTGACTGACCCGACGCAAGGTCGTCGCTTGCACCGACTCTGGTAAAAATACTGTCAACCAGTCCTATCTGTGCGCTTGAGGCAGGAACAAAGCTGCCGCACTGCGCCATCAGCACGATAAGCGCAACCTGACGCATATATGTCGATTTACCTGCCATGTTCGGTCCCGTGATTATCGCACAGCGGTTGTCCTTGCAGTCAAGAGCCGTGTCATTCGGCACAAATGGCGTGTCCTTCATCATTTTTTCAACAACGGGATGTCTGCCGTCCTTGATAATGATTTCGTCACCGTCCGTCATTATCGGACACGAATAGTCGTTCTGCTGGGCAACCTTCGCAAAGGAGCAAAGCGCATCGACCGTTGCGACCGCATGAGCGGTTTTCTGAATCCTGTAAAGCTCATCGGCAACCCTGCCTCTGACCTGAACAAAAATTTCATATTCAAGCTTTACGATTCTTTCCTGTGCACCGAGAACCTTTGCTTCAAGATCCTTCAGCTCACTCGTTATAAATCGCTCGCAGTTTGCAAGCGTCTGTTTTCTTATGTATTCCTCGGGAACAAGCTCCTTAAAGGCATTCGGCACTTCGATGTAGTAGCCGAAAACTCTGTTATAGCCGATTTTCAGCTTCTTGATTCCCGTTTTCTCCTGCTCGGTTTGCTGAATGGCGGCAATGTACCCCTTGCCGTTATGCACGATATCTCTCAGCTCGTCAAGCTCGGCATTAAAGCCGTCCTTTATCATGTCGCCTTCACGAACGGTAAACGGCGGTTCTTCCTTGATGGCCTTGTCGATAAGCTCGGCAACATCCGTCAAAAGGTCAATGCTCCTGCAAGTCTCGTTGAGGAGCGCAGATTTGCACTCGGAAATTCCGCTCTTGATATCCGGCAAAAGCTTTATCGCCGCAAGAAGCGAACGAAGCTCCTTGGCATTGGCGGTTTCGTAAACGATTCTTGCCATCAGCCTTTCCATGTCGCTGACATTTGAAATTGCCGCTATCTCGTTTTCGAGAAGAACGGAATTGTCAAACAGCTCGCCGACGGCGTTGTGTCTCTTGGTAATCTTCGCAAGATTGACCAACGGCTGCTCTATCCAGTTCCTGACAAGCCGCTTGCCCATTGCGGTTTCCGTCTTGTCGAGCACCCAGAGGAGAGTTCCCCTGCGCTCCCTGTTTCGCATCGTTTCGGTCAATTCGAGATTCCTTCGGGAAGAAAAATCAATTTTCATGAACTGATTTTCCGAATAAAAGTCAATCTCCCGAATATTATCAAGACCCGATTTCTGCACCTCGGTCAGGTAGTCGATCGTTGCGCCGAGAGCGCAGACCGCTTCGTTACTTTCCTCAATGCCAAGCTCGGTCAAGCTCTTTTTGAAGTGATTTGTTATGACCTGACGGCAGTAATCGACATTAATTTTCTCCTCATCAATACTGTCGGCAGTGCATTCAACACGGTTCTTTATGAATTCCCTGATTTTATCGTTCTTTACAACAGCGGAATTATAACGGATCTCCGTCGGCATATATCTGCCAAGCTCATTGACAATTTCGTTGCCGACCGACTTCGATTCAAGCTGAGTGAGGCTCAATTCACCCGTTGAAACATCGGCGAAGCAAACGCCCGCCGCATTGCCGTTGAGCCAGATCGAACAAAGAAAATTGTTCTTCGACTCGTCAAGCATACTGCTCTCGATAACCGTACCGGGGGTCAGCACACGGATAACATCACGCTTAACTATGCCCTTTGCCGTTGCAGGGTCTTCTGTCTGTTCACAGATGGCAACCTTGTAGCCCCTTGAAACGAGCCTTGCGATGTAGGAATCGACGCTGTGAAACGGCACGCCGCACATGGGCGCACGCTCCGCCTGACCGCAATCTCTGCCCGTCAGCACAAGCTCAAGCTCCCTTGACGCAACCTTGGCGTCCTCAAAGAACATCTCGTAGAAGTCACCGAGTCTGAACATAAGGATAGTATCCTGATATTCTTTTTTAATTTCAAGATATTGCTTCATCATCGGCGTCATTTCTGCCATCTGTTTTCACCTCGTAAGCTAAGGCAGCACCACACAATTTTGGCGCACACCTTGTTCGGTAACCGTCGATTAAACCATAGCACAATTCTCAGCGGCTATTTTCTCGCTGACATTCGCACTCTGATTTAACCGGCAGTTACCCTTGAATCTGTTTTCGTCATGCTGCGCAATCCGCACACCTTAATTGTGCGGTATTGCCCTAACATCTTCCGTCTACCGTCTATCTCAATGGCAACCGCCGCATGAGCCGCACTCGCCCGAGCAATGATGCTCCTCCTGCGGCTCGCAGGTCTTGGGATCCTCGCCCTGAACGCAGAGCGCAAGAATGCCTGTGATGTGGTTCATCATCTCATCAACAGCCTGGCGTGCAGCCTCATACTTCTGCATATTCTCGTTTGCCATAACAGCCTGATAAACCTCCGTGAACTCCTTATCATATGCGGCAAGCTTCTCCTCATTTGCGTCGTCCTTGGCAGCCTCGTGCTGGTATGACATATGGATAAGCTGGATCTTGTTGATAAGATCGTTGAGATCCGTGTCTGCCTCGTTTGTCTTTCTTGCCTCATGGAATGCAAGATAACGCTCGTCCTGCTGAATTGCTGCGCCGAGCTGTCTTGTGATTTCAATAATGTCCATTGTAAAACTCCTATAAATTTATTTATCTGAAAAACGCTCTTCAGCGTTCATTCAATACTCCTCTGACTATCCATGTCAACGGCTCTGTAACCTTGACCTTGCAAAATCTGCCGATAAGCTCTTTGCCCTCAACCTCAGGAAACTCGATCATGACATTGCCCTCGGTTCTGCCGTTGAGAATACCCTCCTTGGCATAGCCCTCGCAAAGCACCGTATATGTTCTGCCCTTCATCGCCGCCGTGCGCTCGGAGGCAATTTTCTCCTGTGCGTCCGTCAGCTCCTTGAACCATTTACCCTTTTCCTCTCTTGAAATCGGGTCGGGCATATCCGCAGCCTTTGTTCCCGGACGGGGCGAAAAAATAAATGTAAACAGCGATGTAAATTTAACCTCTTCAATAAGCGAAACCGTGTCTTTAAACTCCTCGTATGTCTCCCCGGGGAAGCCGACGATCACATCGCTCGTCATCGAAAGCTCGGGCATTACCTGCCTTGCATAGCGTGCAAGCTCAAGATATTTTTCCCTTGTGTAGCCTCGGTTCATCTCCCTTAGCACCCTGTCGTTTCCGCTTTGGAACGGAAGATGCAGATGCTTTGCTACCTTGTCGCAGGAGGCCATAGTGTCAAGAAGCTCCTTTGTGCAGTCCTTCGGATGCGAGGTCATGAATCTGATTATAAAGTCACCCGGCAAATCATTGATCTGCCGAAGAAGCTTTGAAAAATTGATGTCGCCCTCAAGATTTTTGCCGTAGGAATTGACATTTTGACCGAGCAGGGTTATATCCTTGCAGCCCGATGCGATAAGCTCCTTGGCTTCCTTGATAACATCCTCCGACTCGCGGCTGCGCTCACGACCTCTGACATAAGGAACAATACAATAGCTGCAAAAATTGTTGCAGCCGTACATAATGGGCAGCCAGCCCTTTATGCTGCCGTCACGCCTTACCGGAAGATCTTCCGCAATAACCCCTGCCTCGTCGGGGCACTCATAGACCTTTTTGCCCGTGCAAAGCACACGGTAGACAAGCTCGGGGATTCGGTGAATAACATGAGTTCCGAAAACGAGATCGACAAAAGGATAGCTTTTTCGTATTTTATCAACAACTCTTTTTTGCTGCATCATGCAGCCGCAGAGTGCGATTATCAGGTTCGGATTGGTTTTTTTAAGTCTCTTAATAGCGCCGACATTGCCGTAGATTCTATCCTCGGCGTGCTCACGAACCGCACAGGTGTTGTAAAGGATCAAATCGGCTCTTTCAACATCATCGGTGAATCCGTAGCCGAGCGATTGAAGAATTCCCTTTATGCGCTCTCCGTCGGAAACATTGCCCTGACAGCCGTAGGTATGAACAAAAGCAAGCGGTTGCGACGGCTCAAATCTTGAAGTCAGAACCGTTCTGACCAGCTCCGCATACTCACGCTGCTTCTGCATTTCGGCGGGCGAAACTTTTATAATTTTTTTCATTGTGCCTTCACTCAAAGGGCACACCTCTCTTTTTTAAGGCAATTCGCACACCCCAAATTGTGCGGTGTTGCCTTAACATTTTAACTTTATAATTATATAATAAAAGTACGGCTATTTCAAGCTTTTTGATGTAAATTCTTTTGCAAAGTGATCCGTGACAAAAGCTGCTTTGCAGAATCAACTTGCTTATATAATGCCAATGTATATTGACTTTACGCATTCTGCGATGTTATAATCTATAAAAAGCGTGAACGGTGGTGAAAACAGATGAATGGCATAAAAAATTCCGCTTATAAAAAAATTTGCACTGACGCATTGATTTATTTGCTTTTTCTTGCTTTCTCGTTCGGAATTCTGT
>CAVFTC010000021.1:0-2355 GCA_963625295.1 Bacteroides faecis | reverse complement strand
ATATAAAGATATTTTTGAACAAAAAGGCCCGTTGCTTTATCTGCTTCATGCCGTCGCAGGACTTATATCGGAATCATCGTTTTTCGGAGTTTATGTCATTCAATCCGTCTTTCTGTCCGCAACGGTGTTTGCGGCTTACAAAACCGCCCTGCTTTATGTCAATTCGGGTCTGTCGATAATTTGCGCTTTGCTTACCTGCTTTGTTACCGTCAATTCCGGCGGATATTACTACGGCGACAGTGCCGAAGAATTTTGCCTTCCGTTTTTAATGCTAAGCATTTACTTTTTTTGCCGATATTTCAAGAATACCGAGCAAAACGAACTCGGCAAGCCCGTTTTTCTGCTTGTCGGCTTCCTTGCCGGCTGTGTTGCAATGATAAAATTCACCGTCATCGGCTTTTTCTTTGCCTGGGCGGCATACATCTTGCTTTATATTTGGCTTGCAAAGAAAAATTTCAAAGCCGCCTTTTTTAATGCATTGGCCTTTCTCGGAGGAATGATGGCGGCAATTGTTCCGTGGGTGGTTTATTTCGCCGTCAAGGGTGCGCTTTGGGACTTCATAAACACATATTTTATTCTCAATGTCACAGCATATCCCAAAGCGGAAAATCTCGACTTCATCTCACGAATCCTCATGCCGCTGCATTCTCTGGGAGAAAATCTTGTGATATCGCCCGTTTTATTTATTCTCGGATTTCTCGGAATAATTCTTTTCGCCGCCACGAATATTTTTGCCGAAAAGAAAGTGCTTTGCCGCCTTTCCGTTCCGTTTGTCTGCTGCCTCGGGCTGTATATTACCTATTTCGGAATAAGATATTACAACTACTATTTTGTCCCGATGTCCGTGTTTACCGTCTTTTTCTTTATTGCTTCAGCATATTTGCTTGGCAAAATTGCAAAGGACAAATCAAGGCTCGTTGCGGCAATCCTTTGCGTGCTGATTATTCCTTTAACCGCAGTCGCATCGAATTACTGTAATTTGTCGTCAAAATTTGCCCCTAAAAAAGGTGAAGAAACCGTGCAAACCAAGGCTGCCGAATATATAAGCTCGCATAATCCGGAGGGGAAAATTCTCAACTACGGTTCGCTGGACACCGGTATCTATCTTGCCGCAGGGCAAATTCCGGAATTTCGGCATTTTGAACAGCAAAATCTTTTATACAGCAAATACCCCGAAAATATCGACGAGCAAAACAGATATATTACCGAGGGCTTGGCGGACTATGTCGTCGTTGCGGCAAAGCCGGGCACAGAGCTTTCGGACATTTACGAAAAAAATATTGCGCTAAAGACCGATTATTCGCTCGTGTTTTCTCAAAAATACAGCATCGCCGAATCGGTAATAACAAATAAAAAAACAAACCAAACCTACTATCTTTTTGAAATCAAGGAGAAATGATCATGAACGCAAAAACGCTTTACATTCTTGCACCGTGCTACAACGAGGAGGAGGTTCTGCCGCTCACATCGAAGATTTTTCTCGACAAGCTCAATGGGCTTATCGACGCCGGAAAAATCAGCGAGGACAGCAGAGTTGTATTCGTTGACGACGGTTCAAAGGACAAGACATGGGGAATTATCGAAAGCCTGCATGAGCTTGACCCGAAATTTGTCGGCGTCAAGCTTTCCCGAAACCGAGGTCATCAGAACGCTCTTTTGGGCGGCATGTCAACAATAGTTGACGACTGCGATATGATTGTAACGATCGACGCCGACGCACAGGACGATGTCAATGCCATTGACAAAATGGTTGATGATTTCTACAGCGGCAGCGAAATTGTTTACGGTGTGCGTGATTCGAGAGAAACGGATACATTTTTCAAGCGTACCACGGCTCAGGGCTTCTACAAATTCATGTCTGTGATGGGCGTTGAAACGATATATAATCACGCCGATTTCCGCCTTATGAGCTCAAGAGCGGTAAAGGCGTTGCTTGAGTTCAAGGAAGTCAATCTTTTCCTCAGAGGCATGGTTCCTCTTGTCGGCTTCAAGTCAACGACGGTTACATACGACCGTGCGCCGAGGCTTGCCGGCGAGTCAAAATATCCGCTCAAGAAAATGCTTACCTTCGCCTTTGATGGTATAACCTCGTTCTCGGTCAAGCCGATTCGGCTCATCACCTCTCTCGGAGCGGTAACCTTCGTTCTCAGCGTCATATTTGCCCTTTACGCCTTGATAAGCTATTTTGTAAACAAGACCGTCCCCGGCTGGACATCCACCGTTCTTTCAATTTGGTTCTTCGGTTCGCTGCAGCTCATAGCCATCGGCGTTGTCGGCGAATATATCGGTAAAATTTACCTCGAAAGCAAACATCGCCCGAGATTTTTTATTGAAAAATATCTGAAATAAAATCTT
>CAVFTC010000020.1:0-28582 GCA_963625295.1 Bacteroides faecis | reverse complement strand
GAGGAATATACGGCGCAGGTGTTTTCGATTATTGCCTTGATAATAATATTTCATTTGATGTTGTGATAGGAATTTCCGCCGGAAGCGCAAACCTTGCATCGTTTGTTTCCGGTCAACGAGGAAGAAATTATCATTTTTATCATGAATATCCTTTCAGAAAAGAATACATGAGCGTTGATAATTTTTTCAAGAAAAAGCATTATCTTGACCTTGATTATGTTTACGGAGAGTTGAGCAACAGTGACGGCGAAAATCCGTTTGACTTTGAAAAATTCTGCGAAAATAAATGCGAAAAATACATCATTGCGACCGACGCCGAAACAGGCAAGGCACAATATTTCAATGCCGACGAAATGAACAAAAATAACTATTGGATGATGAAGGCATCCTCCTGCATTCCCGTTGTATGTTCACCGGCTGTTGAAAATGACATAAGATATTTTGACGGCGGAATCAGCGACCCTATTCCGATTGACTTTGCAATTGAAAAGGGCTGCGATAAAATTATTGTGATTTGGACGAAGCCGTTGAACGACATCGGAAATTTTAAGCTTGACGAGATGATCGGTCACGCAATGAAAAAATTGTATCCGAATATTTGTGAGGATCTTTTAAACAGAAAAAACAAGGTTGAAAAAGGCTTGGAATATGCAAAAAAACTGAGTCGTGAAAACAAGGTTCTGATTGTAAGTCCGGAAAGCATCGGCAAAATGAGCACGCTGACAAAGGACAAAGAAGCGCTCGACAAGCTATATAAAACAGGCTATTCCGACGCAGAAAAAATAAAAGAATTTTTAAGATAATAGCGCATAGTTGTGAGTAGTTATATATAAAAAAGGTGAGGAAAAATCCCCACCTTTTTTCATCATTCTTATAGAAAAAATATATTATATGCACAAAAAGTAAATTTTACAATTATTTACGGAGGTGTATATTAGCATATAATTAAGGCCAAAATACAAGTGCATCGTATTTTAGCCTTAAAATCTATTGACTTTTCTAATAATTAAGGCTATAATACAGTTGTATCGTATTTTAGCCTAAAGGAGAGCAAGATATGTATATAGAAAGACAGCTTGAAAAAAAGTTTCTTGCAATAAGCGAGGAATACGCCTGTGTTCTGTTGACCGGTCCGCGCCAAGTTGGAAAATCGACCATGCTACGACACCTGATGGATGGAACGGCACGGGAAGAAGTATCGTTGGACGACTTAGAGGAACGCAGGCTTGCCAAAACAGATCCGGCAATGTTTTTAAAGATGCATCCTGCACCGGTACTTATTGATGAGGTTCAATATGCGCCGGAGCTGTTTTCATATATAAAAATATCTGTTGACAACGGTGCTGCACCCGGTTCTTATTGGCTGACCGGCTCACAAGCATACCGTCTGATGGAGCTTGCACAGGAGTCATTGGCAGGAAGAACCGCAATTCTTCATATGTCTGCTCTTTCTCAATCCGAGCTTTGCAATGTAACGGATAGTCTACCTTTTTCGTTGGATTTTGATAATTTGCAAAAGCGAAAAGAATTACTTTCCCCTGCTGCTCCGATTGAGATTTATCAAAGAATTTGGGACGGTGCACTTCCCGGTCACAGAAGCGGAAAATACAAGGATCGTGATGTTTTCTACAGCAGCTATATTCAGACTTATATCGACCGTGATGTAACCACCGATATCTCAGGAGTGGACAAGGTAATGTTTGCGGATTTTATTCGGGCTGCCGCATGTAGGAGCGGTCAAATGCTCAATCTTCATGAAATTGCAGGCGATGTCGGCGTAAGTGATGATACTGCCAAAAGATGGATGAAGGAGCTTGAAAAATCGGGCATTGTATTCTTTTTGCATCCCTATTCCAACAATCTTCTGAAGCGGACGATTAAAACTCCTAAAATGTATTTCTTTGATACCGGTTTTGTTTGTTATCTTACTCGATACTCAACTCCTGAAATATTGATGAACGGAGCTATAAACGGAGCAATTTTGGAGAACTATGTTGTGTCCGAAATAATGAAAACCTACAGCAACTGTGCACAGGAAGGCTTGTTATATTATTACCGAGATAAGAACAGCAACGAGATTGATTTGATTATGGAGAGTGACGGACAGCTTTGTCCTATTGAGATAAAAAAGAGCATAAATCCTCCGACACAAATTACTCATGCTTTTAAATTGCTTGATAAGTCCTCCGTGCCGAGGGGAACGGGAGCTATTATTTGTCTTAGAGAAGCGTTAAGTGCAATAGACAGCAACACATATATCATTCCGGTTTGGATGATTTAGAAAATTTAGGGCAATACCGTACATCTCAATTGTGCGGCATTGCCCTAATTCTTATTCTTATAATATTCCGAAAAGATAGCCGAAGAAAGAAATGATGGTTTCAAAAAGCTTTTTGAAAAATGAGGTTTGTTTTTCTTCCTCTTTAGGTTCGGATTTTTCTTCTTCCTCGGTTTGCTCCTCGGGTATGGTCTGTGAAATTATGGAGCTGTATTCATTAAAAACAGATGAAGTCTGAATGCTTTCACTCTGCGAAACGGTTGAAAGAAGCAGACCTGCCTGTTCAACCATTGCAAGATCCTCGGCGGTTATCACATTGTCATGGTTGCAGTCGGCTGCAAGTCGCATTGACGGAGACGGGGTCAGCATTCCGTTTATTATCAGGGAAATTATCGTTGCATCACGACCGTCATAAATTCCGTCGCCGTTTACATCGCCGAAAACGACCACCGTATAGGTCTTGAGCACATTTCCCGTTTTATCGTCAACCACTCTTATTTCGTCGCCGGTTTTTGCCTTTGATGAATCGTCAAGATCAAAATGGGTGTTGTTTTTAAGACCTATCGACTGATTAACCGGCTCGGTGATATCCTTCAAAATATTGAAGCCGTAAATCAAGTCATTTTGCTTCGTAAACGAGAGAGGACCGGAATTTTTAATCAGCTCAATATCGACCTTTATCTGCAAGCCTGCGTCAACGGTCGCTTGAGTAATATTTACCGTGCCCGTTTTTGTTTCAAAGCCATCCTTGGCGACGGTATAAGAATACTTACCTGCCGAAACACGGAAATAATTCTGATCGTTTACAGGCTCAACAATGTTGCCGTTCTCATCCTTAAATGTAAGGGTTGTGCCGTCATAGGGAATGTTGAATTGGACGGTGCATTTTGTGTATTCGGTCTTTGTAACAAGGAACGGCTGAACATAGCAGATACCGCCCTTACCGAGAATGTAGATACGAACATATGAGTTAATCTGATTTTCATAATCGTTGAGGTCAAAGGTGATGGTGTCGTTATCGTTTGCAACGCTCTTTTCGCCGATAACATTGCCGTCGGCAACGATTTTCACCGTGTGCGCATTATAAGGATTGATGCTTATCTGATTTGTGTCGTCATCAACGGTAACTCTGCTTACCATCGGGAAAGGTCCTTCGGCTTCAAAGCCATCGCCAAGCTCCCAATCATTTTTTGAAGTTTTTGAACAGGCAAAAAATGTTCCGTTTTCCATGCTTGTGCGGATGTTTGCCTGGGTGTTTTCCGGCATAACGAAATACTGAGCGTTGTTTTCAACATCGCCGAAGTCATGAGCGTCGTCCTCACAGAATCCCCAGACATTTCTGCCCAGAGGAGCGGTTATCTTGAGCGTTTCGTCATAAAGATAGCGGTCGTTATGGGTTCTGTTATCCGTTGTGTTGACAAGCTCCATGCCGACGCAAGCGGAATAATTAAGGAAAAGATTTGCAAATTTGCTGACAAATTCGGCATTGTAGGTGTTGATATCGTTTCTGCCCTCAGTCCATTCGCCGACATGGTTGATGTGGCAAATTCCGCCGGCAGCCTGACTCTTTTTAACCGCATCCTCCGGCCACTTTGAAGTAAGCTCAAGGTCGCCGTGGCCGCAGTCCGCATAGTAGCTGTTGACATGGCATTTTACGGTTGATGCGCCGTTAAGCTCAATGCCGAGTGGAACCTCTGTCATGCCGTCGCCGCCCCTGTCCGAGCCGGTCGTTATCTGCTGATATCTTTCCTCGGTCAGCTCGTCAACATTGCCGTGCTTGGCGAACTGATAACCGTAGATTGCAAGACGCTTCTGATCCTTCGTCCAGGAATAGTTGACCGTTCCGTGGTCGGTAAGAGCAAGAGCCTGATAGCCGAGCGAATAATATTTTTCAATCATCTCGTCAAGCTCAATATCGCCGTCACTTCTAACGGTGTGAACATGGGTCGCTGCCTTATAAGCCTTCCATGTGTCCCAATTGATTGATTCATAAGGGTTTGAAATAGTGAAATCATACTGTCCGATAGTATCGCCGCTTGCCGCAAGGGCTTGACATGAAAGAGCGGCTACGCTTGAAAAAACAAGAACAAGACTTAAAAAAATCGATAAAAATTTTTTCACTTCTTTACCTCCGAATTACAAATTATTCCTTATACAATATAACAAAAAAGTCAGAGTTAGTCAATGATTTACTTTCAATAAAAGAATATATGGTTATTTGCATAAAAATTAGGCTAAATATTTGTACATAACAACAAAAAATCGGCACGACGAATTTGCCGTGCCGATAATTGATTATTTTTTGATTATGCCTTGCCTGCGCAACCGAGAACAGTGTTGATCTTGTGTTCAACCATACCCTCAATAGCCTCACGAGCGGGCTTGAGATACTGGCGAGGATCAAAATCGCTCGGATGCTCAACAAAATGCTTTCTGATAGCGGCTGTCATTGCAAGACGAAGGTCTGAGTCGATGTTGATCTTGCAAACTGCCATTGTTGCTGCCTGACGAAGCATATCCTCGGGGATACCGATAGCGTCCGGCATACTTCCGCCGTACTTGTTGATCTCCTCAACAAACTCGGGGATAACCGAAGATGCGCCGTGGAGAACGATCGGGAAGCCCGGAAGTCTCTTGGAAACCTCTTCAAGAATATCAAAACGAAGCTGCGGTTTCTGACCCGGCTTGAACTTGTATGCGCCGTGGCTTGTGCCGATAGCGATTGCAAGCGAATCAACGCCTGTGCGCTTTACGAAATCCTCAACCTGATCGGGATTTGTGTAGGAAGCGTCCTCAGCGTTAACGCTGACTTCGTCCTCAACGCCTGCAAGCTGTCCAAGCTCACCCTCAACAACAACGCCGTGAGCGTGCGCATATTCAACAACCTTCTTTGTGAGAGCGACATTCTCCTCATAAGGAAGAGAAGAACCGTCGATCATAACGGAGGTAAAGCCGCCGTCGATGCATGACTTACAAGTCTCAAAATCCGGACCGTGGTCAAGGTGAAGAGCAATCGGGAGTCCAGACTCCTCGACAGCAGCCTCAACGAGCTTTACAAGATAAAGGTGATTTGCGTAAGCACGAGCACCCTTGGAAACCTGAAGAATGAGAGGAGCGTTGAGCTTCTTTCCTGCTGCAACGATACCCTGAATGATCTCCATGTTGTTTACGTTGAAAGCGCCGACAGCGTAGCCGCCCTTATATGCGTCTTCAAACATTTTTGTAGTTGTTACAAGTGGCATAAAAAACTCTCCTTTGTTTTATTACAGGATAATTATATCATTTTTATCCTTTTTGTCAATGTAAAATTGATAGATATGAGCGACAGTTATTTGATAATTTCAGTTCCCATATACGGCACGAGAACCTCGGGAATTGTAACCGTTCCGTCCTCGTTCTGATAATTTTCAAGTATCGCAGCTGTCGTTCTGCCAATTGCTACGCCTGAGCCGTTGAGCGTGTGAACAAGCTGCGCCTTGCTCTTGGGATCTTTTTTGAATCTGATAGCCGCACGGCGAGCCTGGAAGTCCTCAAAGTTGGAGCATGAGGAAATTTCAACATACCTGTTGTAGGAAGGCATCCAAACTTCAATATCATAGGTCTTTGCCGATGAGAAGCCGATATCGCCTGTTGAAAGGCAAACAACACGGTAGGGAAGACCGAGAAGCTGAAGAACTCTTTCCGCATCGTTTGTGAGCTTTTCAAGCTCATCATAAGATGTTTCCGGGTCAACAAACTTAACAAGCTCAACCTTGTTGAACTGGTGCTGACGGATAAGACCTCTTGTGTCACGGCCTGCCGAGCCTGCCTCTGCACGGAAACACGCCGAGTATGCGCAATACTTGATAGGAAGCTTGCTGCCGTCTAAAATTTCATCTCGGTGCATATTTGTAACGGGAACCTCGGCTGTCGGAATGAGGAAAAGGTCGTCGGTTGTCTTGAATGCGTCGTCTTCAAACTTCGGAAGCTGACCCGTGCCGGTCATCGAGGCTCTGTTTACAAGGAACGGGGGAAGAACCTCAGTGTAGCCGTTCTCGGTGTGGGTGTTGAGGAAAAAGCTGATTATAGCTCTCTCAAGTCTTGCGCCGAGACCCTTATAAAAATGGAAGCGTGCGCCGGTTACCTTAGCAGCGGTTTCCGGGTCGAGAATTCCGAGGTCTGCACCGATATCCCAATGAGCCTTGTAGTCAAAATCGAACTTTCTCGGCTCGCCCCAGCGGCGGATTTCAACATTTTCGCTGTCGTCCTTGCCGATGGGAACGCTCTTGTTCGGAACATTCGGAAATTCGTAAACGAGCGTCTTTTGCTTAGCGTCCAGCTCGGATATTTTAGCGTCGTCAGCCTTGATAATCGCCTTGATCTCGTTCATTCTCGCCATAATTTCGGAGATATCGCCGCCCTCTTTTTTTATCTGAGGGATTTTTTTGCTTGCCGCATTCTGTTCCTGCTTGAGGGCGTCGGTGGCCTTCATAAGCTCTCGGCGTTCTGCATCGATTGCAAGCACCTCGTCAACAACAGCGTCCATGTCCTTGTTTCTTGTTTTCATTGCCGCTTTAACCATTTCGGGGTTTTCACGGATAAGTTTGATATCTAACATTTCTACCACTCCAATATTTTTTAGGCAATTTGTACGGTGTTGCCTTTATTTACCATAATTTTCAAGCTTCATTGCAAGACCCTCAAGGTCATCCTTGTCGAAAAATTCAATTTCAAGAACGCCTGCGTCCTGCTTTGCTTCTTTTATTTTAACCTTTCTGCCGAGGTTTTCAACCAATGCAAGCTCAACCTCGCTGAAAAATTTGTCCCTTTTTTCCTGTTTTGGTATTTTTGGTACTTTTTTTGATTTTTTAACAAGAGCCTCAACCTCACGAACGGAAAGATCATCTTTAACAATCATTTTTGCCGTTTGAAGCATCATATCCTCGCTGTCAAATCCGAGCAAAGCCCTTGCGTGACCGGGAGATATAAGATTATTTTTTACCATTTCCTGCGCTTCATTCGGAAGCTTGAGAAGCCGCAGTGCGTTTGCGACCGCAGGACGGGATTTTCCAACCTTTTCGGCGGCCTGCTCCTGCGTGATTTTAAGCTCGTCCATCATATAACGATATCCGAGGGCTTCTTCAAGCGGATTCAGATCCTCACGCTGGAGGTTCTCAATCATCGCAATTTCAATAACTTCCTCGTCGGTAAGCTCCCTTATGACCACCGGAACCTCGGTCAGACCGGCTATTCTTGCCGCTCTCCACCGTCTTTCACCTGCCACAAGCTGATAGCCACCGCTTGCAAGCGGACGAACGACCAGCGGTTGAAGAACACCGTGCTGTTCAATGCTTTCGGCAAGCTCAGACAAGGCTTTTTCGTCAAAATCCTTTCTCGGCTGGTCGTGATTCGGCTCAATTTCCATGATTCTGAGCTTATTTACGGAGGGGTTGATCTCTTCAACGGAATTGTCGGCAAAAAGGGAATCAAGACCCCTGCCCAATCCGCCTAATTTTTTTGCCATTTTCAGGATACCTCCTTGCCGTTTTGTTTTAAAAATTCCTCTGCAAGCGCATCGTATGCCATTGCGCCCTTTGAGCTTTTGTCATAATAATGTATCGGCAATCCGTAGCTCGGCGCTTCGGAAAGCTTGACATTTCTCGGAATTGCTGTTGCATATACCTTTTTCGGAAAAAATCGTTTCAATTCCCCTACCACCTGCTGAGTCAGATTAAGTCGTCCGTCGTACATCGTCAGAAGCACGCCCTCCATATCAATGTGGGGATTATAAAGCCTTTTGACCTGACGAATTGTTGACATGAGCTGCGAAAGACCCTCAAGCGCATAGTATTCACACTGAATCGGAACTAAAACCGTGTCGGCAGCACACAAAGCATTTAGTGTGATTAGACCGAGCGACGGCGGACAATCAAGAAAAATAAAGTCAAAATCGGACTTTATCGGTGCGATCGCATTTTTTATTTTGCTTTCACGCCGCTGCATATCAACAAGCTCAAGCTCTGCGCCTGCAAGGTTCATGTTTGACGGCAAAACCCAAAGATTATCGAATTTTGTTTTAATCATTGCCTTTTCAATCGGCAACGAGTTGACTATTACATTATAAGATGAGGTTTCAAGTTCTCTTTTGTTGATACCGAGGCCGCTCGAAGCGTTTCCCTGAGGGTCAATATCCATCAAAAGAACCTTTTGCCCTTTGTATGCGACGGACGCAGCAAGGTTGACGGTCGATGTTGTTTTTCCGACTCCGCCCTTTTGGTTTACAACCGCTATAATTTTTGCCATATATTCACTTCCTTGTTTCACCATAAAACACCGAAAATCATCACGATCAGCGGCAACAGAATGATTATATCACAAATGTATATAAAAGAAAAGGTTAAATTACAAAAAAATATTTGTTTTACAAAATTACAAAAATATTTGTTTTACACCGATTGTTTCACGTGAAACAAAAAAGACGAGTCTCCCCGTCTCATTTGCAGCTTATATTTTCAGGCTTGTTTATTTTAACGACATATTCTATGTATTGCTCGGTTTCATTTTTGATTGCCGAGGCGTTTATTCCGCTTTTTCTCATTGTGCTGACTGCGTGATTTAGCGTGTTGATAAATATCCGAACATCCTTAAAAACCATTACACGCTTGCCTTTTTTCTCTTTTTCAGGCTCTTTATTTAGCATTTCGGTTATAAGCTGCTCAGACGCATTCACCGTCAAGCCCTGTTCAACAATTGTGTCGAGTGCCTGTTCCATCATTGCAATTGTCGGCAGCCGCAGCAAGGCTCGTGCGTGCCGCTCGGTCAGACCGTATAGCATAACGCAGTAGCGGATTTCGTCCGGAAGCCGCAGAATTCTCAGCTTGTTGGACAATGCTGACTGGGATTTACCGAGCTTTTTTGCGACCTCCTCCTGGCTGAAGCCGAAGCCCTTTATTAGCCGCTCAATTGCCATCGCTTCCTCAAAAAAGTGCAAATTTTCCCTTTGCAGGTTTTCAATAACGGCAAGCATTGCGGATTTTTCATCGTCAACATCTACAATTATCGATGGAATTGACGAAAGACCTGCCATTTTGCAGGCTCTCAACCGCCTTTCGCCGGAAATCAGCTCAAATTTGCCATTGTCCTTTTTTCTGACCGTGATCGGCTGCAGCAATCCGTTGTAGTGAATACTTTCGGCAAGACCTTCAAGGTCGTCCCAGTTGAAGCTTTTTCTCGGTTGGTGCGGATTGGGCTGAATAAGCCTTGCCGGCAATAGAACTACCTCGTTGCTTTTCTTAAATTTGGTTTGGTTTTTGAGCATAGAAAAACCTCCTTGTGCGTACCACAAAAATACTGTAACACGACAAAAGGAGGTTGTCCATTATTTTTCATTGACGAAAATCGTAGTTTTTCATGCAGATTTTCATTTATGAGAGAGGTTTTTTTGATATTTGTGCCGAAGCTCGTGGATATTTTGACGGAGTTTGCGATATTTTTTTCGTTAAAACCACATATCTTTCACCGCAATTTTCAATGTTCATCTCTTTAATTTCTTCAATTTCTCCACCCAGAAGCTTTATTGCTCCGCTTGCGTTCGTCACCTCTTCATCGGTTTTAGCGGATTTCATGGGTGCAAAATAACCGCCGAGTTTTACAAACGGTAGGCAAATTTCACTGAGTGTGTTAAGGTTTGCAACCGCTCTTGCGGTTACGACATCGAACCTTTCACGAAAATTCGTATCTTTACCGGCAAGTTCCGCACGCATATGGACTATATTTGCGCTTAGTTCAAACGATTCAAGAACATTTTCAATAAAAACAAGCCGTTTATTAGTGCCGTCAAGCAGCGTCATTCTAAGGTCGGGGCGTGCAATCAAAAGCACGACGCCGGGAAAGCCTGCCCCCGTGCCGACATCAATTATCTCAGAATTCTTTTTGAACTCAAGGCATGTTAAAAGAGCGAGAGAATCAATAAAATGTTTATATAAAATCTCGTTAGGCTCGGTTATAGCGGTCAAATTAAGCGATTTGTTTGTTTCGACCAGCATTTCTGCATACAAATCGAGCCTGTCAAGCGCAGTTTCGTCAAGCAAAACGCCGATTTTAGCGGCTTCTTCTTTTAAAAGTGCTTTATTTATCATTTCTGCGCTCCTTTTCAAGATAGATGAGTAAAACCGATATATCCGAGGGGCTGACTCCGGATATTCTTGAAGCCTGACCGATGCTGTACGGCCTGATTTTTGTCAGCTTTTCTCTTGCCTCAAGCCTGAGTCCGAGAATCGAGTTGTAATCTATGTCGTCGGAAAGCTTTTGAACCTCCAGACGGTGCATTTCATCAACCTGAGCCTGCTGACGCTTGATATATCCCTCGTATTTCGTGTCAATTTCAACCTGTTCAAAAATTTCGTAAGGCAGGTCGGGACGGTCAACATCTATCGAGGTTAGACAATCGTAGCCGATCTGCGGTCTTTTGAGAAGGTCGCAAAGACGAACACCCGTCACCGCCTTCGATGTTTCACGTGAAACAAGGATTTCGTTCAACGCCTCCGACGGAGGGAAAACCGTCTTTTTTGTGCGTTCCTTTTCCTTTTCTATAAGCGCAAGCTTTTCAAGGAATTGCGCATAGCGTTCATCGCTGATAAGTCCGATTTCATGACCGATGGGGGTCAAGCGGCGGTCAGCGTTGTCCTGACGAAGCAAAAGGCGGTACTCGGAGCGCGAGGTCATCATTCTGTAGGGGTCGGAGCAGCCTTTTGTTACAAGGTCGTCAATCAGCGTGCCGATATATGAGCCTGAACGCTCCAAAATAAGCGGTTTTTGCTTTTTAATTTTTCTTGCTGCATTGATTCCGGCAACAAGACCCTGAGCGGCGGCCTCCTCATAGCCGGACGAGCCGTTAAACTGACCTGCGCCGAAAAGTCCGTCATAGTCAAGAAATTCAAGGCTTGCCTTGAGGGCAAGGGGGTCAACGCAGTCATATTCGATCGCATAAGCCGTTCGCATAAGCTCGGCGTGCTCAAGTCCGGGAATAGTTCTGATAAATTTGAGCTGAACATCCTCAGGGAGAGAGGAGGAAAGTCCTTGAAGATACATTTCCTCTGTATGCTCTCCGCAAGGCTCAATAAAAATCTGATGCCGTTCCTTTTCGGCGAAGCGAACGATTTTGTCCTCAATGCTCGGGCAGTAACGAGGACCTTTGCCGTCAATTTTGCCGCTGTAAAGAGGTGAGCGGTGCAGATTTTTCAAAATTACATCCTTGGTTTCAAGGTTTGTGTATGTGACATAGCATGGAAGCTTGTTCTGAATATTTCTCCTGTTATCGAACGAGAACGGAACAATTCTTTCGTCGCCGTTCTGAATTTCAAGCTCCTCACAGTTGACCGTTTTCTTGTTAACCCGTGACGGAGTGCCTGTTTTGAAGCGTCTGGTCGGAATTCCGATGCGTTTGAGAGCTTCTCCGAGTTTTTTTGCCGGAAACATTCCGTCAGGACCGCTCTCATAGGAAACATCGCCGACATAAACCTTGCCGCCAAGAAATGTTCCCGTTGCTAAAATAACACAATCGGCAGTGTAAACGGCTTCAAGATGGGTCTTGAGCTGCCATTTGCCGCTGTCAAGCCTTTGGATATCGACAATTTCAGCCTGCCGAAGGTCAAGACCGTCCTGCATTTCAAGAGCGTGCTTCATGTAGTCGGAGTAAAGCCTACGGTCAATTTGCGCACGCAGACTGTGAACGGCAGGGCCTTTACCAAGATTTAGAATTCTGCTTTGCAGGGTGTTTGCGTCCGCAGCTTTGCCCATTTCACCGCCGAGAGCGTCAATCTCACGGACAAGATGTCCCTTTGAAGTTCCTCCGATCGACGGATTGCAAGCCATATTTCCGACCCAGTCAAGATTTATTGTAAAAACGCAGGTTTCACAGCCGAGGCGTGCGGCGGCAAGACCGGCTTCGATACCTGCATGACCTGCGCCAATGACTATGACCTGATAATCCTTTGCAAAATATTCCATAAAATATCTCTTTTCTTTATTTTCCTACGCAGAATTGCCTGAAAACCTCATCAACAACCGCTTCGCTTGCCTTTTGACCGGTTAATTCAAGCAGTGCGGCTATTGCGTCGTCAACACAAACGCCGATCGCATCGGGAGTAAGCTCGATATTTAAAGCTTCAAGAGCATCGTTAAGCGCATCAACTGCTTTTTGACAGCAAATGCGTTGGCGTTCATTGACAAGCATTGCCGAGGAGGAATCAAAATTTTTCGTTCCCATCATTTCGGCAACACGGTCGCAAAGCTCGTTGTAGCCGTCGCCGTTTTTAGCAGAAATCAAAAGGGGAGAACCGAGTGAATTTTTTATATAATCGGTGTCAAGACCGGGGTCAAGATCGGTTTTATTTATAATAGGTATAACATTTTTGCCCCTGCATTCGTCAATAAGCTCTCTATCCTCGTCGGAGAGCGGCTTTGAAAGGTCAAATACCGCAAAAACGATCGCCGCACGCTCAAGCTTTTTCCTGCTGCGTTCAACGCCGAGCTTTTCAACGATGTCGCCCGTTTCACGCATTCCCGCAGTGTCCGAAATTCTGAGAATACAGCCGTTGAGATTCACCGTTTCTTCAACAACATCTCTCGTTGTGCCCTCAATCTCGGTGACAATGGAGCGATCGTAGCCGGTCAAAAGGTTCATCAGAGTTGATTTGCCGACATTCGGCTTCCCGACGATTGCGGCTTCCACTCCGTTTGTTACCGCCATTCCGCTGTCGAAGCTTTTTAATAAGCTTGATAATTCTAAAATAGCACTATTAATTGTATTGGAAAGCTCGTTTTGACCCAATTCCTCGATTTCATCGTCGGGATAATCGACCCATGCGGCAATATGCGCCGCAAGAGAGAGCAGAGTTGCGTTGATTTTTTCGATTTTTCGGCTGAGAGCACCCTCAAGCTGGTTGAATGCGGCATTTGCGCCCTGCTCACCCTGAGCGGAAATAAGCGTCATAACGCTCTCGGCTTCAGAAAGGTCAAGCTTGCCGTTTAAAAAGGCTCTTTTTGTGAATTCGCCGGGGGCGGCAGCCTGTGCACCGTTTTCCAAAACAAGGCGAAGTATTTTCTTTATCAGAACAACGCCTCCGTGGCAGTTAATTTCGACCGTGTCCTCGCCCGTGTAGCTGTGAGGAGCACGAAAAACAAGGCAAACAGCCTCGTCAACGGTATTTTCGCCGTCAAAAATTTTACCGAAATAAGCACGATAACCCTTTGAGGTGCTGAGCTTTTTACCGTTGACGGCAACAAAAACTCTGTCGGCAATTTCAGTCGCATTTTTTCCCGATATTCTGATAATTCCAACGCCGCCGGTACCCAACGGTGTGGATATGGCGGCGATTGTTGACAAATCACTCATTGTGTGACCTCACAATTTAAGATTGATATTATATCCCTCAAGGCGCATTGCGATTCGCCTGAAGGCTTCCTTCGCCTTCGAGTTGTCGAGCATTCTCATGCCGGTAACCGAGCAATAGGAAATTTTGCTGTCCTCGGGAACAACTCCGATGAGCTGGAGCGAGGTTTCGTCAATAACCTCATCAATATTGAGATAATGACCGCGGGTCGTTTGCTTTTTATTGAATCGGTTGATTATAAGCTTGATTTCCCCGACGCCGAGGGTTGAAAGCTTGTCGCCGGCAAACGAACCGACACGAACGCAAACCTCATCGGCGGTTGAAACGATTATTCCTTCGTCGGCACAAGCGGCCGCAAGAAGAAATCCGCCGCTGACCCCTGCGGGAGCGTCCATAAGTATATAGTCAAAGCTGTCATCGTAATTTTCGATCATTTCTCTGACGGTTTTTTCATTGTAATCGTCGCTGAAAAAGGTCGGAGCAGTCAGAAGCGACGGTCCGACGGTTGAGCGGAGCGCCTGCGTCGGCTCGCACGAGCCTGTAATGACATCGCCCCAGTTGAAAATTCCCGTATCGTCGGAAGCGAGAATGAGGTCAAGGCAGCCCATTCCGATGTCGAAATCAACAACGAGAACGCTCTGACCCATGCTGCAAAGCTCAATGGCAATGCCGGCGGTCAATGAAGATTTACCCACTCCGCCCTTGCCCGAAGCCAAAACAATTTTTCTTGCCATTTGATCACTTCCTGTTTGATTTATCTGAGAAGGTCGCTGTAACCGGTCTGCTCATTTCCTGTGTCCTGAGTGTCGCTTTCCTCTGAATCCTCATCGGTTGAGGTGACCTCGTTTTTATAGTAATAATCGTAGATTGAGGAGGCGATGGGAGCAAGGCTTCCTCCGGAATATGCGCCCTCAACGGCAAGCGCAACGCAGATTTCCGGGTCGTCATACGGAGCCATGGTTATAAGAAAGCCGTTGGTGTAGGTTCCGGTCGTGCCGTTTATCGTTTTGTCAACGGTTGAGGTACCGGTTTTGCATGCAACCTCAACAACGGAATCGTCAAAGCTGCCGGCGAGAGTTTCGGTCGCAACCCGACGCATACCCTCTTTGATTATCTGAATGTTTTCTTTTTTAAAGCCTGTTTCGCAGAGAACCTCGGGCTGTTTTTCCTCAATAACGGTTGAGTTATCCGAGGAATAGATCGCCTTTACAACATGGGCGGCATAGCGTGTTCCGCCGTTGGCGATGGTTGAAACATAGTTGCAGAGCTGGAGCGGAGTGAAAAGGTTGCCCGCCTGTCCAATCGCCGACTGAAGCGAAAAGCCGGTCTGCCAAGTCTGTCCGAGCGAGGCTCTGTAGCTCGGCGAATCGAGGACGCCGACATTTTCGTCAAGCTCAATGCCCGTCGGTTGGCCTAAGCCGAGCATTTCACGGTAGACATTCATCTTTTCAATTCCGAGAAGCTCGCCGCCGAAATGATAGAAATATATGTTGCAGGAAACCTGAATGGCCGTGCGTATGTCAATGGTTGTTATATCGGGGTTGTTGTTGCAGACAAGGCCGTATTTGTATGTGCCGGTGCATTCGATAGTCGAATTTTCGTCCGCAACGCCCTCCTCAAGAATACCGATCGCCGTCGAAACCTTGGCGGTTGAGCCGGGAGCGTAGGTGCTCAGAAGCGCACGGTTATAAAGAGGAGAATTTGCATCCTTTGCAAGCTTTGAATAGTCCTTGTAATAGGTGTTGAGGTCGTAGGACGGGTAGGTTGCAATGGCAAGAATTTCACCGGTTTTGCAGTTCATGACTACTGCCGCTCCGCCGCCCTTGTTTGCGCTGTCAAGCTCGGCAATTTGTGCCGCAAGCGCATCCTGCGTGACCTTTTGAAGCCCTGCGTCAATGGTAAGAAAAATATTTTCTCCGTTTTCAAGACCCTCGGTTACGGAGGTTTGCGTTCCGTCAAGCGCAGTTGTTACGATTTTCTTTCCGTTTTTGCCCTTGAGTTTTTTTTCATAGAGCTGCTCAATACCCGTTTTACCGACTATATCGTCCATGCCGTAGCCCTCTTTTTTCAGCTCGGCATATTCCTCTGCGCTGATAACGCCCGTAACTCCGATAATGTGCGGAGCGAGCGTGCCGTCGGCATATTCACGGTAGTTGCCAATCTGAATGTCAACGCCCTTATAGTAGATGCTGTTTTCCTTGATTACGGAAGCGACGCTGTCAGTAACATCGGTTGCGAAAACATAGGGATTTGCTGAATTGAACTGATTTATTTTCATCTCGTAGCAGACGGAAGCGATTTTTCTTCTGTCGGCCTTCGAGTATTCCTCAAGCTTATATTTCTCGACAAGCTCGTTCATGCAGTCGTCCGCCGTGGCGTATTTGTTGAGCCGCAGAATGTCACGGGACTTCATCGTTTCGATATCCTTGTCCCGATCCTCGGCAAACTGATAGTTCCCGTTTTCGTCAAGGATGATCGGCATATCGTCGTTCCATTTAACATCGTTTTTTTCAAAAAGGTCGATGAGGGATTTTATAAGCTTGTTGCGTTCCTCCTGCTCGGAATATTCGGGGAACTCCGAAGCGTCAAAAATAACATCGTTGCCCTGACGGTTGCCGACGATAACATTGCCGTTTCGGTCAAAAATTTGACCTCTTGTCGCCTTGATCTCCGAGGTTTCGACCGAAGCCGTGTTGGAGGCGGTGTCCTTTTTGCCGTCGATTATCTGATTTTTTGCAAGAGTGAAAACAAAAACTGCCATAATGCAGACAAAAATCGTTATCATTGCAACAAATCTTCCTTTTTTCTCTTCACGGGCAAGTCTCATCTTTTTCACTCCTTTGCTTTAAGGCAATGCCGCACAATTAAGGTAATACCGAATGTATTTATTTGAATTTTTTGACCGTAAGACGGACAAGCAAATAAAAAATCGGTGTAAAAATTGCGGTGTAGATTGAAGAAACAAAATAATATTTAAGATAAAATGCAAAGCTTATGCCAATTCCGTCGAAGGCGTAGAAAAACACGCAGTACAGCGAATTGAGAAGCAGGGAAAAAACAAAAGTAAAAATAAGCGCCGTTACAAGATTGTTTCTCATCAGGTAGGTGATGAGAATGCCGGAGATGAAGCCGATAAGCGTGAACATGACCGAATAAAAGCAAACGCTGTCCGGGCTGACGGTTTCAAGCATCATTCCTGCGGCAAGGCCGAAAAACATTCCCGAAAATTCACGCTCAAACATGGCTATGCAAACCGCCGCCGGAACAAGCAGGCAGGCGTGAATGCCGAAGGGCGAGGGGAAAAACCCGCTCGTCGTCTGCAAAATAAAGGTAACTACAAGCATAACGGCAAGGATTATTCTTCTTTTTATATTGTTCCCTTTTTTTAGCTCTTCAATATAGTTCATATCAGTCACCCGTAATGGTTATAACGCCCTGACCCTCAAATTCGGTGATGACGAAAACCTCTGAAAGCTCTTCGATGTTGACCGCCGAACGGATTGTTGCGTATGACGAGCCGTCCTCCTTGGAGCTTTCGAGCTTGACGACCGTGCCGACGATGAGATCCTTTGGATAAACTCCGCCGTTGCCCGTTGTGCAGATGATTCCGCTGGGCGAAACGGACGAATCGGTTTTAAGACCCGGCAGCTTGCAATAAATTCTGTCCTCGGTTTTGCCCAGACCGGTAACATAGCCAATCTCGTTTGAATAGGTTTCATAAACGCTGACATTCATCTTCGGGTTGGAGAGGGTATAGACCGTGCATGAGGACGGAGCAACGCTTGCAACAACACCGACAAGATTCTTGCCGTAAATAACGGGATCGTTGATCTTAATGCCCGATGCGCTGCCTTTGTTGAGAGTGAAAGAAGCGAAGGGGTTTTCAAAATCGTTTGAAATTATCTTTGCGTTCTGAAATTTAAAGTCGGGGTTTTCCTCTTTAACTCCGAGAAAGTCCTCGTATGTGTTGAGCTTCTTTTTTATATTGTTGTAGTCAACGATTTTGTTTTGATATTCTTCAATCTGCTCCTTGAGCTGCGAATTTTCCTCTTGGAGAGTTTTGGACGACTTGAAGCTGTCGTTAAAATTGGAAAATTTATAGCTGAGATATGAAGAAAAACGCTGAAGAGGATGAAGCACCGTGCTCGTTGCGGACGAAAGCGGCGTCGAGTTATTGTGGGTGTAGGCGGCGATGACCGCACCAAGCGAAAGAGCGACAAGAACGCAGATAAGCGCCTTAAACGCACGGTTTCTTATGATTTTTTTCATTCCTCTTCACCTCCTTGGTATGTAGAAAGATTTTTCATCAGCGGCGTTTTTCAAGGCAAATACCCGTTCCCTCAACAACGCAGTCGAGCGGATTTTCCGCAACGGTAACGGGGATCTTGACCTCTTTTTCAATGAGCTTGTCAAGACCTCTGAGCTGTGCGCCGCCGCCCGTGAGGGTTATGCCGTTGTCAATAATATCTGCGGCAAGCTCCGGCGGAGTGTTCTCAAGCGTGACCTTGATAGCGTCAACAATTTGGTAAACGGGTTCCTTGAGGGCGTCTCTGATTTCAGCCGCAGTGACCTCAACATCCTTCGGAAGTCCGTCGATGAGGTTTCTGCCCTTGACATTGATTGCGCCCTCGCCCTCGTATTCAAAGGCTGAGCCGATTTGAATTTTAATATCCTCTGCGGTTCTTTCGCCGATGAGAAGATTGTATTTTTTTCTGACATAGTTGATGATTGCGTCATCGTAGCTGTCGCCTGCGCCCTTGACCGAGCGAGAGGTGACGATATCGCTCAGCGCAACAACGGCAACCTCCGCCGTGCCGCCGCCGATATCAACAATCATCGAGCCTTCCGGCTTTTCGACATCAATGCCTGCGCCGATTGCCGCCGCCATAGGCTCTTCGATAAGGCTGACATATCTTGCGCCTGCCGATTTTGCGGCGTCGTTGACGGCTCTGCGTTCAACCTCTGTAACGCCGGACGGAACGCAGATCATAACTCTCGTCTTGCTGAGGGGGGAAGCGGTGATCGCCTTGCGAATGAATTTTTTGAGCATTTCCGCCGTTGCGTCAAAGTCGGCAATAACGCCGTCACGCAGGGGACGGAGAGCGACTATCGAGCCGGGAGTTCTGCCGATCATATCCTTGGCCTCCGAACCGACGGCAACAACCTTGACCGGAGTAAATCTCTGGTCAACGGCAACGACCGAAGGCTCACGAATGATAATTCCCTTGCCCTTAACGAAAACGAGTGTATTTGAAGTTCCGAGATCAATTCCGATATCCTGTGAAAACAACATGATTATTTCTCTCCTTACTGATTATTTGCTGTCGTGGTATTTTCGGACGCCTTGGTGAACGGAGCGGTCGTATTTGTGCTGACCTCGTCCGTCGGCAGCTCCTTGACCGTTGCGCATGAGCTGATAAGCTCAACGATGCTGTCGCTGTCGTAGCATTTATCGTAAACGGAAGCCGTAATTTCAATCATCGGCTCGCCGTCGTCAATACAGAAGTAAAAAACATCCGTATTCTCCGAAGCAACCCGGTATGAGATCGCCTTTGCGTTCTTGCCCATGAGGGTCACCTCATATTCCTTGATGTCGGAAATCGAATCGCCCATGCTGCTGAGCTTGACGATGTTGTAAAGATATTCGTTGTAGGTTTCCTGCAGGGTTCTGTTCTGCTTGTATTCAAAATCTATCTGACAGGCGGAAACACCCGATTTTGTGCATTTGCCGGTATGGCGAAGCCTGACGAAGGAGGTTTCCTTTGAAACAGCCCAATTGTCCGGAACCTTTATGCTGACAACGGCGTTTTCAATCTCCGAGTTGCGCTTGTTTGTGATTTTGTCGGGGAATTCGTAAGGCTGAGTGACCTTGCTGCCGTCCTCATCGGTCTTTTCGATAATAAGGCGACCCCATTTATCCTGCTGCTTGCTGCCGTCCTCGTCCGTAACGGGAACATAGGAATATCCGTCCTTGTCAACGATGACATTTTTTGTTCCGCAGGCCGTAAGAGCGATTGCAAAAACAAGAAGCAGCGCCGAAATTATGATAAGAGATTTTTTCAAACAAATCGCCTACTTTACAATTTTATTCAATTTAAAAGTATATCATTTCATCGGTCAAAAGTCAATCGAAATAATGCAAATTACGGTTGAAATTACGGTTGACAACAGACAGTTATTTTGATAAAATACTTAAGGCAACACCGCACAAATCGAGGTGCACGCCTTACTGCGCCATTCGCACACCCCAATTGTGCCATATTGCCTTAATAATTGTTATAAATGTCTCCGTAGCTCAGCAGGATAGAGCGTTCGCCTCCTAAGCGAAAGGCCGTGGGTTCGAATCCCGCCGGGGACGCCAAAACGCCCTTGTTTCGACAGGGGCGCTTTTTCTAATTATGCGCATACAGAATTTTTGTATCTCTGTAATTTCTAACGCAGCATTTTACCTTACGCTGGATTTTAGATCTGCGTGAAGCAAAATGCTGCGTTGAAATCTACAGTGATATTAAGGCGAAATTTTTCGGTGCGATGTGGTCATCGCACCCTACGACCGGCGGCGATGAGACTTTATTCGTAGGGCATGATGCCCACATCATGCCGCAAATGCAGATGATGTTTATCATAAAATGCAGCATTTTTAATTTACGCACATCTAACATCCAGCATCTAAAATCTAACATCTATTTTGTAGGGGCGAGCATTGCTCGTCCGCTAAAGTCAGCAGAAAACAACGAGGACGACCGATGGTCGCCCCACGATAGATGTTAGATTTTAGATTGAAGATGTTAGATGTGTGGGACATGAAATTCTGCGTTTAAATTTATAGAGATGTAAAAGAAATGTTCTCGGTGCGATGTGGGCATCGCACCCTACGCAGATAGATTTTAGATGGTAGATGCTGGATTTTAGATGATGTTACGGGAAAATAATTTTTTTAATTTTCGCAGGTCTAAAATCTAACATCTAAGGTCTAAAGTCTATCTCGTAGGGGTCGATGCCCACATCGACCCAAAGTCAGCAGAAAACAACGAGGACGACAATGCTCGACCCTACATAATAACTGTTAGATCGTTGGTTTTGGACATTAGATTTGCGTAAATTCAATACGCCGGATTTTTCGTGAGCCATATCTATATTTGCGGCATGATGTGGGCATCATGCCCTACGGATTGAAAAATTTCTTAATGAATTTGTGCTTAATTGGAATAATTTTTATCTGAACTGCACCGATAAAACCGGGCGGAGATGTTTTTTGTGCTTTGTCAAAGCGTGCCGAGGAAGGGATTTTTGTAACAAAGTACACAAAAGAAACGACAATTTTTTACATTTGGTTTGAATATAATAATCAAAAACGGGTTGAATTTTGCTCTTTTTTTTGATACAATAATATAGGATAACTACTGGTTTATACAGATGACCCGTAAATGTTTCTTTGTTTGCTGAGGTGACGCAATGAAAAAGAAAAAAACAAGTTTAAACGATGTTCCTCTTTATCTTTTCCATCAGGGACAGAATGCCAAGGCTTACGAGTTCCTCGGTTCGCACAGTTTGGGCAAGAACGAGGTCGTTTTCCGTGTTTGGGCGCCCCATGCGGCGGCGGTCAGCGTGGTCGGCGATTTTAACGAATGGAACGCCGAGGCCAATCCCATGAAAAAGCTTGAGGACAACGCCGTTTGGGAATGTAAAATAAAAGGAATAAAGCAATTTGATAATTATAAATATTGTATAACCGCTCAGTCGGGCGAGCTTCGCTACAAGGCCGACCCTTACGGATTCCACGCCGAAACACGACCCGAAACCGCTTCAAAATTCTACGACATTGACGGCTACGGCTGGAAGGACGAGAAGTGGATGACCGAGAGGAAATCCGTAAATATTTATGAAAGCCCCGTCAATATTTATGAGGTTCACGCAGGTTCATGGAAGCAGCACGAGGACGGAAATTTTCTTTCTTACCGTCAGTTAGCAGACGAATTGACAAAATATGTGAAGGATATGGGTTATACTCATATAGAGCTGCTTCCGATTGGCGAGCATCCTTTTGACGGCTCGTGGGGATATCAGGTTACGGGCTATTTTGCCCCGACCTCACGCTACGGCGAGCCGAAGGACTTCATGTACTTCGTTGACAAGTGCCACCGGGAGGGAATCGGCGTTATTCTCGACTGGGTTCCGGCGCATTTTCCGAAGGACGCACA
Source organism: Bacteroides faecis (assembly GCA_963625295.1). GTDB lineage: Bacteria > Bacillota > Clostridia > Oscillospirales > Acutalibacteraceae > CAG-488. Next base: position 6,731 of record CAVFTC010000020.1, on the reverse strand, counting down.
CGGACTGTTTGAATTTGACGGTCAAAGCTGCTACGAATACGAGGATATCCGCAAGGGCGAGCATCTGCAATGGGGCACAAAAATCTTCGACTACGGGCGCAACGAGGTAAGGAGCTTCCTCACCTCATCGGCAATGTTCTGGCTCGAAAAATATCACATTGACGGACTTCGGGTTGATGCGGTCGCTTCAATGCTCTACCTTGACTACGGCAGAAACGACGGCGAATGGGTCGCCAACCGAAACGGCGGCAGAGAAAACCTTGAGGCGGTGCAATTTCTGCAAAACCTTAACATCTCGATTTTCCGTGAGCACCCCGATGTCATGATGATCGCCGAGGAAAGCACCTCGTGGCCGCTGGTTTCAAAGCCTGTTTGCGACGGCGGACTCGGCTTCAATTTCAAATGGAACATGGGCTGGATGAACGACTGTCTGAAATATTTCTCGATGGACGGAATTTACAGAAAATTCAATCATAATTGCCTGACATTTTCGTTCTTCTACGCTTTTTCGGAGAATTTTGTGCTGCCGATCTCGCACGACGAGGTCGTTCACGGCAAATGCTCAATGATAGGCAAAATGCCGGGAGAATACGATGAAAAATTTGCAGGACTGAGAGCTTTCTACGCTTACATGACGGCGCACCCGGGCAAAAAGCTTCTTTTCATGGGTCAGGAATTCGCTCAATTCATTGAATGGAACTACAAGCAGGGGCTTGACTGGCTGCTGCTCGATTACGAAAAGCACGCTCAGATGCAGAGCTATGTCCGCACGCTGAACAAGCTCTATAAAAAACAGAGTCCGCTCTGGCAGATCGACTACGACTGGGAGGGCTTCAACTGGATAAGCAACGACGATGTTGACAATTCGGTGATTTCCTTCAGAAGAACGGACAAGGATAAAAAAGAAATTATTGCGGTTTGCAACTTCACCAATGTTGAACGCAGCGGATATCGAATCGGCGTGCCGAGGGCAGGAACATACAAGGTTCTTCTCAACACGGACGCAGAGGAATTCGGCGGCAAGGGCAGAGGAACAGCCGCTAAGGTCAAAAGCGAAAAAATCCCCATGCATGGCTTTGACAACAGCATAGCGCTTGACCTTGCCGGATTGAGCGTTATCTATTTGACGCCGCCGGCAAAGAGAAAAACGACAAAGAAAAATACGACCGAAAAGGTCAGCCAATAAAGGAGGAATAGTAATGTCCCGAAAACATGAATGTATCGCAATGCTTCTTGCAGGCGGACAGGGAAGCCGTCTCGGAATTCTGACAAAGAACATTGCAAAGCCTGCCGTTCCATACGGCGGAAAATACCGAATCATTGATTTCCCTCTTTCAAACTGCGTAAATTCCGGCATATATACCGTCGGAGTTCTTACCCAGTATCAGCCGCTTGAGCTGAACGACTACATCGGCAACGGACAGGCATGGGATCTTGACCGTACCGACGGCGGCGTGCACATTCTCTCGCCCTATCAGCAGATATCGGGCACGGAATGGTACAAGGGCACGGCGAACGCAATTTACCAGAACATCAATTTTATTGACAGATACGACCCCGAATATGTTCTTGTCCTTTCGGGCGACCATATCTATAAAATGGACTATTCCAAGATGCTTTCTTTCCACAAGGAGAAGAACGCAGACTGCACGATTGCTATGCTTGAGGTTCCGTGGGAGGAGGCTTCACGCTTCGGCCTTATGCTCGTCAACGACGACGGCTCGATTGCCGAATTTGAGGAGAAGCCGAAAAATCCTCGCTCCAACAAGGCCTCGATGGGCGTTTATGTTTTCTCGTGGAAAAAGCTCAGGCAATATCTGCTCGACGACGAGGCTGACCCGAATTCAAGCAACGACTTCGGCAAGGATCTTATCCCGGCGATGCATTCCGCCAACGAAAGGCTCTTTGCCTATGAATTTGACGGCTACTGGAAGGATGTCGGAACTATCGACAGCCTTTGGGAGGCAAACCTCGACCTGCTCAATCCGAAGGTTGACCTTGACCTGACGGATTCAAGCTGGAGGATCTATGCAAAAGACCCGATCACGGGACCGCATTATGTTTCCGACACCGCAAAGGTGCAGAACTCAATGGTTGCCGAGGGCTGCGAGATCGAGGGAGAGGTCGACTTTTCCGTGCTTTTCGCAAATGTTACCGTTGAGGAGGGCGCTGTCGTCAAGGATTCGATCGTCATGCCCGGCAGCGTGATCAAAAAGGGCGCAGTCGTCCAGTATGCGATCGTTGCCGAGAATGTTACCGTTGAAGAAAACGCAAGAGTCGGCAAGCGTCCCGAGGAAATGGAAAATCTTGACGATTGGGGCATCTCCGTTGTCGGAATGGGCGTAAACATCGGCAAGTGCGCAACGGTTGAGCCGAAAGCAATGGTCGGCGAAGATGTAAAGGAGGCGTAAGCAATGAGAGCCAATAATGTACTCGGACTTATTTTTTCAAATACATACGATAATTATCTCAGCGAGATAACCTCGGTTCGTTCCATGGGCTCTGTGCCTTACGGCTGCCGTTATCGTCTGATTGACTTTCAGCTTTCCGCAATGGTAAATAGCGGAATTGCCAAGGTCGGAATAATCACAAAGAGCAATTATCAGTCGCTTATGGATCATGTCGGCAACGGCAGAGCGTGGGATCTTTCCCGTAAAAACGGCGGACTTTATCTTCTTCCGCCCTTCAATATCGGCACAACGGGCATCTATACCAATAAAATAGAAGCGATCTCAAGCGCAATGAATTTCCTCCGCAATTCGGAGGAGGAGTATGTTCTCATGACCGACTGCAACGCAATATATAATGTTGACTTTACAGAGATGTTTGAGCGTCACGAAAAAACGGGCGCAGATATCACCATCGCATACAAGCATTCAACCTCCCCGGCGATAAGGGAACTGGCGAAGTTTGAGCTTGCGGACGACGGCAGAATAACCTCTGTCAGCCGCTGCGGCGACGATGAGGCGAGCTATTCGCTCAATGTTATCTTCATGAGGAAGTCACTTCTTGAAAGGCTGGTTTCGGAGGCTATCGGTCTTGGATATCATTCGTTCACGGAGGATGTGCTTCAGCGAAACATCAATTCCCTGAAGATTTACGGCTGCGAATTCAGCGGCTATGTTAAGGTCATCGACGGAATTCAGAGCTACTTTGAGGCGAATATGGATCTTCTTAAAAAGGAGAACCGCAAGGCTCTTCTTGCCAAGGAAAAGCCTGTGTTCACAAAGGTCAAGGACGATGTTCCGGCAATCTACGGTCTGGACTCTCATGCGTCGAATTCGCTGATTGCGGACGGCTGCGTGATTGAGGGCACGGTTGAGAACAGCGTGCTTTTCAGAGGCGTTCATATCGGCAAGGGCGCAGTGGTCAAAAACTGCGTGCTCATGCAGAACGCATACATCAGCGACGATGTTAAGCTCAACTGCGTCATCGCCGACAAAAATGTTGTTATCAAGCCCAACAAGAATCTTTCGGGCGATGTTAAGTTCCCTGTATTCATCGGCAAGGGAATAGTGATCTGAATATACTGCAATCTGTTTGATATTGCATTCTAAGAAAGAAGGATGATTTAGATGAAGGTTTTATACGCTGCCTCGGAGGCTCTTCCGTTCATTGCGAGCGGCGGACTCGGCGATGTTGCGGGCTCTCTGCCGCAGGCGCTGAGAAAAAGACTTATCGGCTGCCGAGTCGTTCTACCCATGTATGACACCATCAAGCAGGAGCTTAAGGATACGATGAAGTTTATCACTCACATCTCGGTTCCCGTGGCATGGAGACGCCAGTATTGCGGAATTTTTGAAGCAAAGCACAACGGCGTTATATATTATCTTATTGATAACCAGTATTATTTCAAGCGTGATACAATCTATGGTCACTATGACGACGCGGAAAGATTCGCTTTCTTCTCCCGTGCAGTTCTTGAGATAATCCCCTATATTGATTTCAAGCCCGATATCATTCATTGCAACGACTGGCAGACGGCTCTTACTCCCGTTTATTATTCGGCAATGTACGCAAATTCGCCGGGTTATGAAAATATAAAGACGATTTTCACTATTCATAACATTCAGTATCAGGGCATTTACGGCAAGGAGCTTCTTGAGGATGTTCTCGGAATCCCTGCCGACAAGGCCTCGCTGCTTGAATATGACGGCTGCATCAACTTCATGAAGGGTGCGATCGAGTGCGCCGACAGAGTTACGACCGTCAGCCCGTCTTATGCCGACGAAATCCTTGACCCGTGGTATTCTCACGGCTTGGATTCTATCCTTAACGAACGCCGCTACAAGCTCAGCGGAATTCTCAACGGAATTGACACCGTGGGCTACGACCCGGCAACGGACAAGTGCATTGAAAAGAACTTCTCCGCCGACGACGCTTCGGGCAAGAAAGCCGACAAGGAGGCTCTTCAAAAGGAAATGGGACTTCCTGTCAAGCCCGGCGTTCCCGTTATCGGTATGGTCACAAGGCTTGTTTCCCACAAGGGACTTGATCTCGTTAAGGGAATTCTTGACGAGCTGCTCGCAACCTCGGAAATGCAGCTTGTCGTTCTCGGCTCGGGCGACTATGAGTACGAGAGCTATTTCCGCTGGATCGCCGAGAAATATCCGGAAAAGGTCGGTTTAAGGATCGGCTTTGTTCCCGAGCTTGCAAGAAAGATCTATGCGGGTGCGGATATGTTCCTCATGCCATCCAAGAGTGAGCCGTGCGGACTTTCGCAGATGGTTGCGCTTCGCTACGGCACGGTTCCCATCGTCCGTGAAACAGGCGGTCTGAGAGATTCGATCACTGACTGCGGCGACGGCAAGGGTAACGGCTTCACCTTCAAGAGCTACAACGCTCACGATATGCTCGACGCTATCCGTCGTGCGCTTACTCTCTACTACAACGGCGACTGGAACGAGCTTGTTCTGCGTGCTCTCAGCTGTGATTTCAGCTGGGGTCGTTCGGCGAACGCATACATCAGGCTTTATAAGGACACCATAAAAAATTAAAACGGCGGCTTTTGCTGCCGCAGTGTAAAATGAAGGAACACCGTATTATATGAAATCATACTACATTCAACTTATCCGCAACGGACTGACTGAGGGCAATGTCGGCGGAAAATATGTCGGTCATATTGACGAACCGCTTAGCGGTGAGGGCGTGGCTCAAATCGAGCAAATGAAAAAAGACTACAAATATCCTCCTGTTTCCGCCGTTTTTTCAAGTCCGCTTTCTCGCTGCACTCAGACGGCGAAAATCATCTACCCGAATTGCGAGCCTATCCTCATAAACGGACTTATCGAATACAATTTCGGCGAATTTGAGGGCAAGACCGCCGAGGAGTTGCAGGATCATCCTGTTTTTCCTGACTGGCTGGCAGGTAAAAAGGGCGTTGAACCTCCGTTCGGCGAGAGCAACGACGAATTTGCGAACAGGATCGCAAACGCCTTTATCAAAATTGTTGACGGATTGATAGAAACCGGAGTTACGCACACGGCGATAGTCACCCACGGCGGAGTTATCATGGCTCTTTTGACGCTTTTCGGTCTGCCTCAAGCTCCGATGCACGAGTGGCTGACCCCCGGCGGATGCGGCTACACGATAAGGATAACACCCTCCCTGTGGTCGCAGGGTCGCAAGGTTGAGGTCATAGCTCAAGTTCCCGAGGTCGAGGGCGAAAAGGACAGCTTCGGCACGGTTGAGGACGACTTCAACATTGAGGATTATATATAAGGCAAGGAAGCTCACCATGAAAAATTTAAAGAATACTTGCAAAATTGCTGTAATTCAGGCAACGCCTGTCATGTTTGACAAGGAAAAGGGATTGGAGAAGGCACTCGGACTGATTGACGAATGCGCCGCAAAAGAAGCTGAGCTTATCGTTTTTCCCGAGCTTTTCATTCCCGGCTATCCCTACGGAATGACATACGGCTTCAAGGTCGGCAGCCGTTCGGAAAGCGGACGCAAGGATTGGAAAAATTACTATGACAATTCTCTGCTTGCCGACGGTGAGGAGATGAAAAAGCTTGCCGAGAGTGCAATTAAGAACAAGGCTTACATAAGCATCGGCTATTCCGAGCGTGATTCGCTGAGCGCAACGCTTTACAATTCAAATATGCTCATCTCTCCCGACGGCGAAACGGTCAACCACCGCAAGCTCAAGCCTACCGGCAGCGAAAGAGTTGTTTGGGGCGACGCAGACAAGGACTTTTTCCCCGTTATGGAAACTCCGTGGGGCGCAATGGGCAGCATGATCTGCTGGGAGAGCTACATGCCGCTTGCAAGAGTTGCGCTGTATCAAAAAGGAATTACTGTTTATATTTCACCGAACACAAACGACAATCCCGAATGGCAGAACACGATCCGCCATATTGCAATAGAGGGTCATTGCTACTTCATCAACTGCGATATGTTCTTCAAAAAGGACGACTATCCCGAAACGGAAAGCGCAGGGGCTGAGATAGCCGCACTGCCCGACATCGTGTGCCGAGGCGGCAGTTGTATAATAGACCCTTACGGCCATGAGGTCACAGAGCCGGTATGGGACAAGGAAGCGATTATCTATGCCGAGCTTGATATGAATGCCGTCCCGTCAAGCCGAATGGAATTTGACGCCTGCGGACATTATTCACGGCCGGATATTTTACGGCTTGAGGTTAAGGCAACACCACAATTGTGAGGTATTGCATTAAGGCAATACCGCACAATTGAGGTGTGCGGATTGCGCAGTAAGATTTTTCGTC
>CAVFTC010000019.1:20473-30342 GCA_963625295.1 Bacteroides faecis | reverse complement strand
CCCACATTTAAACAGTATTTATTTATTCTTCCATCCGCCTCATAACAATATGGGTCATACCAATTATCCGGCGCTTTTTGTCCCGGAGTTGGTTCGTAGTTATCAAATGTATTATCAACATCCTTGACATTCTCCTCAACAGCAAAAACCGGAATCGCGATGCTGAACATCGTGATTATGGCAAGAATAACGGACAAAGCTTTTTTCATAAAAATTCCTCCTTGATTGTACAACATTTTTTGATGTTGTGGTTAAATTTTACATGATTTTGTCAAGAACTTTTTAAAAACAAGAAAAAATGTTTAAATAATACTTGTTTGTTTCCTGTTTTACTTACATCGAAACAAATATGTAAGAAAACTGTTTGGTAAAAGTTCTTGTTTTCTGTTTCACTATAAATATGTCAGATTTTTTGAGCACCTAGACTTTTCTTTTCCTTCTCTGTAAATTCCAACGCAGAATTTTATTTTCCCCCACATCTAAAATCTAAAGTCTAAAATCTAACATCTATCTTCTGCCTCCCTTTGAAGCAAGGGGAGGTGGCTCGTAGAGCCGGTGGGGATTTGAGAACAACTCAACATGCCTTTTCCCCTTATCCCCACCACCGCAAGCGGTCCCCCAACAATAGACTTTAGATTTTAGATGCTGGATGTTAGATGTGCGTAAATTAAATGCTGCAAATTACGATATACATCATCTAACATCTTCCGTCTACCGTCTAAAATCTATTTTACCACACTTTTTGAAAAATTGTGCGAAAGTGGTATGAAATGCGGTTTTTTGGGTATGAAATGTAAAAACACGCTGTTTTTACTGCCAAAATCGAACAATAGACAAGCCGACCGTGCTTTTTTCATTTTGAGGGTAAATAAAAAAGCACCTCCGAAGAAGTGCTTTGCTTGGAGGCGCCACCCAGATTTGAACTGGGGAATCGGAGTTTTGCAGACTCGTGCCTTACCACTTGGCTATGGCGCCGAATATGAATGTGAGCCGAAACTCACTATGTAAAAAGATACAAGCCGCAAGGGCTTCTACCTTAAATTGGAGCGGATGACGGGGCTCGAACCCGCTACCTCCACCTTGGCAAGGTGGCGCTCTACCAGATGAGCTACATCCGCAAGTGGTGCCTTCGGTCGGAATCGAACCAACGACACGAGGATTTTCAGTCCTCTGCTCTACCAACTGAGCTACAAAGGCAAAAAGAAAAAATGGCGACCCGGAACGGGCTCGAACCGTCGACCTCTAGCGTGACAGGCTAGCGTTCTAACCAACTGAACTACCGGGCCATATGTACTTATGAAAAAGATGGTGGGAGTTACAGGGCTCGAACCTGTGACCCTCTGCTTGTAAGGCAGATGCTCTCCCAGCTGAGCTATGCTCCCATTCGCCATGTTTCCTAACTGTCGTTGCTCAGTACCGCAGCGACATTGAATACTTTACCATATCATTAGCGATTTGTCAATAGTTTTTTGGATTTTTTATTTTTATTTTCGACCCGGTCAGAAAATATTTCTCAAAACCGGCTTTTCGCTTTCTTTTAAATGCTCAAGTCGATTGATAACATTATTAAGCTCTTCAAGATATTCATCGGTCAGCCCCTGCCCATGATAATCCGAAATATTCTTTATCCCGATTTCTATTTCATCAAGCTCGGAATGATTAAGGAAAGCACCCATGAACGCTTCGGCTTTATCCCATTCGCTCACAAGCCGCTCTGTTTGCCAAAAATCCGTTTCCTTTTTTTGAGTGACGGAGTCTCTTATTTCACAGGATATATAGGTTAAACGATCAACGCTCGAAATTATCTTCAAATATACCGATGTCGCCGAGCCGAAAACTATAATTAAAATTGCAAGTGCGGCTATTATTCTTTTCATCGGCATTCGTCCTTCTTTACTATCGTATAGTTGCCGTCCTTATCCGCCACCATGAAAAGCACATCGTCTATCTCCGTGTTTTCTCTTTTCAGAATTGCGTAAAGCTTTTTCTCGTTCATGTCACATTCTTTAAACGAGCGTTTCAGAAATTTGCCGTCGTTGATAACCATGCAAAGCAGCCCCTTTGTTTCGTTTTGCAGCTTCGCCATTCCTGCCGTTACCGTCTCCTTCTCGGGCTTGAGCATAACGCTGAGCTGCCCGTTGGTTTCTACAATTGCATAGCGAACATCGGAGATGTCAAAAACATCCTTTTGCCTGAGCTGATCAAGCAAATCGTCCACGGTAAAACGAAGCCTTTTCAGCTGCCTTTGGTCAATCACCCCGTCACGGATCACAACAAGCGAATTGCCCTGCAAAAAGCTGCGGAATTTTGTGCTTTTGAGCACGATCACGGAATTGATTATCTCCATTGCAACCAGAAGCAAAACCGCTGCAATCGAATTGCCGAGCGGCAAAGCGTTGTCCTGCATCGGGATCGCCGCAATCTCGGAAAGAAGAATCGTTATCACCAGCTCGGTCGGCTGCAATTCGCCGAGCTGCCTTTTGCCCATGATGCGCATACATATAATTATGAGAACATATAAAATCAGCGCACGAGCCAATGTTACAAGCATATATATCACCGATAATATAATTGCCGTAAATTCATAAAATATTTGCCTCAAAGCGGAAATTAAGGGTCGCAGCAGCAGCTAATGCAACCCGAAATGCAGTCTTATTTTTTGTCAATATAACTAAGATGAATAAAAATCGAACAATTTGTGCTAAAACTTTTGTAAATATATTGAAATGTCGTGTCATTATGTGATATAATATATCACAACAATTCAAAAAGGAGTGTGAATATGTCAACTGCAACCGCAAACGAAGCGGAAAACCTTGAGATTGAACAGGTGCAGGAGAGAATTGCCGCCGACAGAAATCTCAACAAAAACCGTCGTTATGTCGGAACGAAGGAAACGCTTGCCTATGTTATTTACGATATCTCAGCAAGCTTCAACATCTCCAAGTACGGTGATGTTTTTATTACCGACATTGTTCAGATCGGACTGCGATTTCAAACCCTGCTTACCTTCATAAACGGTATATGGGATATTGTCAACGATATTTTCGTCGCAGCCTTTATCGACAAAACCAGAACCAGATTTGGCAAATTCAAGCCGTACCTTGTTTTATATGCCGGTCCGGGTCTTATGTTCAGCTTTTTCTATTGGATGATGCCCGTGTTCTTTGCAGGAATGGGACCTTACAACACAACCAAGCTTGTGTCCTATTTGATTTTCCAAATTCTCAACGAGCTTGCCGGAACAATCAACAGCATTGCAAAGACAGGAATGCTTTCCACCATAACCCCGAATGTTGTTGAACGAACGCGGCTTATTACTCAGGCAAACCTTTTCTCGGGCTTCGTTGAAAAGGGCCCGGAAATACTGATGGGCTTGCTCATTGATATTTTCAACAATTCCGGCATGGGTAAAAAGCTGCCTACCCTCTTTGTCAGCGCAGGTCTTATCACCTCGTTGGTGTCGGGCATTATGGCTCTTTATTTCTCGATTGTCGCAAAGGAAAGAGTTTTGCAGAAGAACGAGAAGCCCAGCGTTTTCCAAGGTGTAAGATCCATCATTACAAACAAGCCGCTGCTTGTTTTGACGCTGGCCGAGTTCCTAAGCGCATTCAGCATCAGCTCGGGAACTAACTATTACTACATAAATGTTCTCGGTCTGGCATCAATGTCAACGATCGTCGGTATCCCCGGCGCAGTCGTATCGCCGATCAGCTATTCCTATGTTACAAAGGCGAGAGAGCACTTCTCGACCAAAACGCTTTGGATATTCAGCTCCTTGCTTCCGGATATTCTTATGTTCGGTGTGTTCGGAATCGGATCAATCAACAACAACTTCAAGAAGAGATCTGCAATGATCCCTGCCTTTATGATTCGTGAAACCATCTGGATGGGTGTTTACGGAATATCAAAGGTTATTCCCGAGGAAATGCGCAACGAGTGCATTGACTACGGCGAATGGAAAACAGGCGTCAGAACTGAGGGTATGACAGGCGTCGCAAAGGGTCTTGCCTCCAAGCTTGTCGGCACACTCGGCGGCACAGTCAAGTCGTTCATTCTCAGCCGCATAGGCTACAAGGAGGGTGCGGGCTACGGCAATCAGTCAACTCACACAGAGTATATGCTGTTTGCAATGTGCACGATCATTCCCGTTGTTACCGGCATTTTGGGTCTTTTGCCCAAGTTCTTCTATCCCATCGACGCAAAGACACGAGACAGAATGTACCGTGAGCTTGCCGAAAGAAGAAAGGCTGTCGCCGATGAAATTAACCGCAAAGCCGATCAAATTCAGGTTGAACCTCAGCCGGAAGCTTAAGGTAACACCTCACACCTCTTAAAACCACAAAATATGAACCGTCAGGACTTTCCCGGCGGTTCTTTTTCGTTTTTTCTCATATAGACAACTTGAATAAATATATAAAAATTATCGTAAATATATTGAAATGTTGTGCCATTGTATGATATAATACATAGCATTAGATTAAAAAGGAGTGTGAATATGTCAACTGCAACCGCAAACGAAGCGGAGAACCTTGAGATTGAACAAGTGCAGGAAAAAATCGCTGCCGACAGAAATCTCAACAAGAACCGTCGTTATGTTGGAACAAAAGAAACTCTCGCCTATATCATATATGATATTTCCGCCAGCTTCAACATCACAAAGTACGATGACATTTTCCTCACCGATATCGTTCAAATAGGCTTGCGATTCCAAACGGTCGTTACCTTCGTTATCGGAATATGGGACATCATTAACGACATTTTTCTTGCTGCCATCATCGACAGAACTCGAACTCGCTTCGGAAAATTCAAGCCATACCTTGTGCTGTATGCTGGTCCCGGCTTGCTTTTGAGCTTTTTCTACTGGATGATGCCCGTGTTCTTTGCCGGAATGGGGTCATATAATGTTACAAAGCTAACATCATATATGATCTTTGCTATTTTTAACAATTTGGCCGGCTCAATGAACGCCATTGCCAGAACCGGTATGCTTTCGACAATTACGCCGAATGTTGTTGACCGTACAAGGCTTATTACTCAGGCCAACCTCTTCTCGGGCTTCGTTGAAAAGGGACCGGAAATACTGATGGGATTGCTCATTGATATTTTCAACAATTCGGGATTAGGCAAAAAGCTGCCTACCCTCTTTGTCAGCGCAGGTCTTATCACCTCGTTGGCGTCGGGAATTATGGCTCTTTATTTCTCGATCGTCGCAAAAGAAAGAGTTTTGCAGAAGAATGAAAAGCCAAGTATTTTCCAGGGCGTAAAGTCTGTCGTTACGAACAAGCCGCTGCTTGTTTTGACGCTGGCCGAATTCCTCAGCGCATTCAGCATCAGCTCGGGAACTAACTACTACTACATAAATGTTCTCGGTTTGGCATCAATGTCAACGATCGTCGGTATCCCCGGCGCAGTCGTATCGCCGATCAGCTATTCCTATGTTACAAAGGCAAGAGAACATTTCTCAACCAAAACACTTTGGATATTCAGCTCCTTGCTTCCCGATGCGCTTATGCTCGGCGTATTCGGAGTCGGATCAATCAACAACAACTTCAAGAAAAGAGCCGCTATGATCCCTGCCTTCATGATTCGTGAAACCATCTGGATGGGCGTTTACGGAATCACAAAGGTTATTCCCGAGGAAATGCGTAACGAATGCATTGACTACGGCGAATGGAAAACAGGCGTCAGAACAGAGGGCATGACGGGCGTTGCAAAGGGTCTTGCTCAGAAGCTTGTCAGCACGCTCGGCGGCACGGTCAAGTCGTTCATCCTCAGCCGCATAGGCTACAAGGAGGGCGCAGGCTACGGCAATCAGTCAACTCACACAGAGTATATGCTGTTTGCAATGTGCACGATCATTCCTGTTGTTACCGGCATTTTGGGTCTTTTCCCGAAATTCTTCTATCCCATTGACGCAAAGACACGAGACAGAATGTACCGTGAGCTTGCCGAAAGAAGAAAAGCCGTTGCCGAAGAAATCAATAATAAAGCGGCACAGCTTCAACCAGAACCTCAGCCGGAGGCTTAAAATCGCAAAAAAGAACCGTCAGGATCACATCCCCGACGGTTCTTATTTTTTTCGCTAAGAATCAAGCGACATAGCGGTAAATTTTCGCACGCTTCTGTCTTTCTGCCTCACGACGGCGGCGAGCCTGCATGGCAGCACGCTTCCTTGCGATAGCCTTTTTGCGCTTACGCAGATAAATCCTCTTGGCGATAAATCGGATAACTTTATCCTCAAACTCAATGAATTTCTGCTCACGCAGAACACCGAATATCACAAATAAAACCGCCGCTATCTCAATCAAAGTCCTTATTGCAAATGCTGTTGTCATAACTGAAAACCTCCTGAATTTAACCGAACATTTTGTGAACATTTGTTCTTTACAAGTCATATTATAGCATATATTTTTTATTTGTCAACACATTTGTTCGATTATTTTCGGTTTTACAGTCCTGTTTTGCGTACTCTATATGAGAATTTTTGAGTTTTCGGCTAAAATTTGGTTATCGAGAGAGCCATCGGCGAAAAATTCGCTGATATTTTCAAGCGTTGTTGCCGCAATATTTGTCAACGCCTCGTTTGTCAGGAAGCCCTGATGCGAGGTAACAATCACATTCGGCAGACAAATGAGCCTTGTCAGAATATCATCCTTAACGATTGAGGTCGAGTTATCCTCATAAAAAAGCTCAGATTCCTCCTCATAGACATCGAGGCACGCACCGCCGATTTTCTCGTTGAGCAGGCCGTAAAGCAGAGCCTCACTGTCAACAAGCGCACCTCTTGAGGTGTTCACGATAAACACACCCTTTTTCATACCGTCGATGCTCTTTGCGTTTATCATATGTCTTGTTGACGGGTTCAGCGGACAGTGCAGTGAAATAATGTCGGACTCCTTGAAAAGCCTGTCAAGTTCAACATAATCCGCCCATTCGCAGGACGGAAACATATCGTAGGCAAGTATTTTCATTCCAAAGCCACGGCAGATATCAATAAACGCCGTTCCGATTTTTCCCGTACCGATGACTCCAACCGTTTTTCCGTAGAGGTCGAAGCCGGTCAGACCGTTCAGGCTGAAATTGAAATCTCTTGTTCGCAAAAAAGCCTTGTGAGTTCGTCTGTTCAAAGTCAAAAGCAGCGCCATAGCGTGCTCGGCGACCGCATGAGGCGAATAAGCCGGAACTCTGACGACGGGAATTTTACCGTTCGCATACCGGATATCAACATTGTTGTAGCCTGCGCACCGCATTGCGATAAGCCGCACTCCGAGCTTATTCAGAGCGTCAACAGCCGGTGCGTTTACATCATCGTTAACAAAGGCGCAAACGGCGTCCGAACCTTCCGCAAGCTTCGCTGTGCGTGAATTGAGCTTGGTTTCAAAGTAGTGTATTGTAAAGCCATACTGCTCGTTGATCAAATCAAAGAACTTTCTGTCATAAGGCTTGGTATCATAAAAGCTGACCGTTATCATATAATCCCCTCCGGAATTAGCATGAACGGTCAGCTCTTATTTATTCACTGTATAATTACTTTATCACTCTAACTCTTATAACGCCGTCGATTGCTTCAAGTGCCGCAGCGTCTGCCTCGGTATCAACAACCGAGTAGCCGTATGCGCCTCTGACTGCGCTCTTTGCGTCTGCGCCGAGTACAGCCTTGACTGCATCTGCGGCTTCGGCTTTATGAATAACGCAGGTTCTTGCGCCGTCAACCTTATCGAGCGGCATTCTCGGCATATTTACCGAGTTGACGATCTCGCCCTTTTCGATGTAAGCGATAAGCTCATCGGCAGCCATAACAGCGCAATTGTCCTCGCTCTCGGGAGTTGATGCGCCGAGGTGCGGAATGGCGATAACGCCGTCAACACCGATAACCTCATCGGACGGGAAGTCGGTAACATAAGCCGCAGCCTTACCGCTTTCAAGTGCGGCAATCATGTCCGCACTGTTTACAAGTCCGCCACGGGCAAAGTTGAGAATCCTAACTCCGTCCTTGCAAAGCGCAAGCGTGTCCTTGTTGACCGTGTCCTTTGTTCCGTTATTGAGAGGAACATGAACGGTGATATAGTCGCTCTTTTTGAAGATTTCGTTGATATCCTCAACAACCTCTGTTTCAGCCGAAAGAGCAGCCTTAACGCCCTCGGAAAGGAACGGGTCATAGCCGACGATCTTCATGCCGAGAGCTTCGGCAGCCTGTGCAACCTTGAAGCCGATTGCACCCAGACCGATAACGCCGAGAGTCTTACCCATGATTTCGGGACCCGCAAACTGTGACTTGCCTTTTTCAACAAGCTTGCCGACATTGTCGCCCTCGCCCTTAAGACCCTTGCACCAGTCATATGCGGCAGTAACCTTTCTTGAAGCGAGAAGAAGTCCGCAGATAACAAGCTCCTTAACGGCATTTGCGTTTGCACCGGGAGTGTTAAAAACAACTATACCCTGCTCTGCACACTTGTCAACGGGAATATTGTTCGTTCCTGCTCCGGCACGGGCGATCGCAACAGTTTCAGGAGAGAACACCGTCTCGTGCATCGAAGCCGAACGAACCATAACGGCAGTCGGATTCTCACAGCTGTCCGAGCAAGTGTACTTTTTGTCGAATCGGTCAGTGCCGCAGGCGGCAATCTTGTTGAGAGTAAGAATATTATACATAAAATTATCTCCTTTATAGAATAAGGCTGTTCCGTTAAAGGTGAAAGCAACACAAGTCTTTCCCTTGAAGGGAAGACTGTTTTGTGCCATCTGACTTTAAGATAACAGCCTGTATGTTTTTATTTATGAATTAGCTTCCTCAAACTTCTTCATGAACTCGACGAGCTTTTCAACGCCCTCAATCGGCATTGCATTATAGATAGAAGCTCTCATACCGCCGACGGTCTTGTGACCCTTGAGGTTGATGAAGCCTGCCTCTGTCGCCTCGGCGATGAACTTTGCTTCCATATCCTTGTCGCCGATAACGAACGGAACATTCATCAGCGAACGATCCTCCTTGACAACAGTGCCCCTGAAGAGCTTGCTTGAATCCAGGTAGTCATAAAGAATCTTAGCCTTAGCCTCGTTTCTTGCCTTCATAGCCTCAAGGCCGCCGATGCTCTTGATCCACTCAAGAACAAGCTTGCACATATAAATTGTATAGCACGGCGGAGTGTTGTACATTGAACCGTTGTCGGCATGGATCTTATAGTCGAGCATTGTCGGTGTGTAGTCACGGGCATGGCCGAGCATATCCTCGCGAATGATGGCAATTACAAGACCTGCCGGAGCAACATTCTTCTGAGCGCCGCCGTAAACCATTGCAAACTTTGAAATATCAAGCGGCTCGGAGAAGAAGCATGACGAAACATCGGCAATAAGAGGAATATCGCCTGTATCCGGAATGTACTTAAAGGTTGTTCCGTAAATCGTATTGTTCATGCAATAGTAAACATAGTCGATATCGTCACGGAAGCTCTCACGGGTCGTCTTGGGAATATAGGTGTAAATCTTATCCTCCGACGAAGCAGCAGCAACAACATCGCCGTACTTTTTAGCCTCCTTGAACGCCTGATTTGCCCAGCGGCCTGTGATGATATAATCGGCCTTACCTGTGCCGTTCATGAAGTTGAGCGGAATAGCAGCAAACTGAGTTGATGCGCCGCCCTGGAGGAACAGAACCTTGTAGTTGTCGGGAACATTGTAGATCTCGCGAACAAGAGCCTCTGCGGAATCAATGATTCCCTGAAAAGCCTTTGAACGGTGCGACATCTCCATAACGGATGTGCCTGTGCCGTCATAATCCAGCATCTCTGCGGCAGCCTTGTTCAATACCGACTCGGGAAGCATGGACGGACCTGCTGAAAAGTTATATACTCTACCCATAATAAAAC
>CAVFTC010000019.1:0-20463 GCA_963625295.1 Bacteroides faecis | reverse complement strand
CTATTGGTACTTGAAAAATCTTCCAATTTGTTATAGAATAGGACGGATAGGAAAAATTATAAAATTCTGAAAGGAAGATCAATAATGGATGCTCTTAACAAGAAGACCGTTGAGGATCTTGATGTAAACGGCAAGAAGGTTCTTGTCCGCTGCGACTTCAATGTTCCTCTCAAGGACGGCGTTATCACAAGCGACAAGCGTATCGTCGCTTCGCTCCCGACAATCAAATATCTCATCGACCACAACGCAAAGGTTATCCTTTGCTCACATCTCGGCAGACCCAAGGGTGAATTCAAGCCTGAATTTTCTCTCGCTCCCGTTGCCGCCCGTCTTTCCGAGCTTCTCGGCAAGGAGGTTAAGATGGCAAAGGATGTTGTCGGCGAAAGCGCACAGTCACTCGCCGCTTCGCTTCAGGACGGCGATGTAATGCTCCTCGAAAATGTTCGTTTCCACAAAGAGGAGACTAAGAACGATCCCGAGTTCTCAAAGAAGCTTGCTTCTCTTGCAGACCTCTATGTAAACGATGCCTTTGGCTCGGCTCACAGAGCGCACAGCTCAACAACAGGCGTTGCGGATTATCTCCCAGCTGCCTGCGGCTACCTCATTCAGAAGGAGATCGAGTTCATCGGCGGCGCACTTGCAAACCCGAAGCGTCCGCTTGTTGCAATTCTCGGCGGCGCAAAGGTATCAGACAAGATTGGCGTTATCAC
The DNA here is from genome assembly GCA_963625295.1 of Bacteroides faecis. Classification (GTDB taxonomy): domain Bacteria; phylum Bacillota; class Clostridia; order Oscillospirales; family Acutalibacteraceae; genus CAG-488. The sequence goes on along the minus strand of CAVFTC010000019.1, from coordinate 19,753 downwards.
GAACCTTCTCGACAAGTGCGATACAATCATTGTCGGCGGCGGTATGGCTTACACCTTCATGAAGGCTCTCGGCTACAGCATCGGCACTTCCCTTCTTGAGGAGGACAGAATCGACGACGCATTGAACATGATGAACGCAGCCAAGGAAAAGGGCGTTAAGTTCCTTATCCCGGTTGATAATAAGGTAGGCAAGGAATACGACCCGAACACTGAGGCTATGATTATCGACAGCGATATCATTCCCGACGGCTGGATGGGTCTTGACATCGGCCCCAAGACGCAGGCTCTTTTTGCAGACGCTATCAAGGGCAGCGGCACGGTAATCTGGAACGGACCTATGGGCGTTTCGGAGTGGGATAACTTCGCAGCAGGCACGATTGCCGTTGCAACTGCCGTTGCGGAATCAGGCGCTATCTCAATCATCGGCGGCGGCGACTCGGCTGCAGCCGTTCAGAAGCTCGGCTTTGCAGACAAGATGTCTCACATTTCAACCGGCGGCGGCGCATCACTTGAATTCCTTGAGGGCAAGGAGCTTCCGGGCATCGCAGCTCTCAACGACAAATAATCGGAGGTAGTTAAAATGAACAAGTCACTTCGTAAAGCGGTTATCGCCGGTAACTGGAAAATGAATAAAACCCCTGCCGAGACAACGGCTCTCATTAACGAGATCAAGCCTCTCGTTGCAGACGCAGATTGCGATGTAGTTTGCTGCGTTCCCTATGTTGACCTTTTCGCAGCCCTCGAAGCAGCCAAAGGTTCAAATGTCAAAATCGGCGCAGAAAACTGCCACTGGGCAGCAAGCGGCGCATTCACAGGCGAGGTTTCCGCAGAAATGCTCAAGGCTTGTGGCGTTGATATCGTTATCACGGGTCACAGCGAGAGAAGAACATACTTTGGCGACACAGATGTTACGGTTCACGACCGTACAAGAGCGGCTCTTGACAACGGCATGACCGTTATCCTCTGCGTAGGCGAATATCTTGAGCAGCGTGAGCAGAACATCACAATGGAGGTTGTTTCCTCTCAGGTCAAGATTGCTCTTGCAGGCGTAAGCAAGGAGGAGCTTGACAGAATCATCATCGCATACGAGCCGGTTTGGGCTATCGGAACAGGCAAGACAGCAACAGCCGATCAGGCTGAGGAGGTCTGCAAGGCTATCCGTGAGCTTATCGCCGAGCTTTATGACAAGGAAGCTGCCGACAAATTTGTTGTTCAGTACGGCGGATCAATGAACGCCAAGAACGCAGATGAGCTTCTCGGCAAGGAGGATGTTGACGGCGGTCTTATCGGCGGCGCATCTCTTAAAGCTCCCGACTTTGCGGCTATTGTTAAAGCAGCAAGTAAATAAGTTAACGGGGACGCTTCAATGCGTCCCCTGACTTTTGCAATATTTCTGAAAGTGGTGATTATATATGAAAAGACCGGTTGTATTATGTATCATGGACGGCTTCGGAATCAATCCCGGCGCAAAGGGAAATGCAATTGAGGCCGCTAATACTCCCAATCTCACAAAGCTTTTTAAGGAAAATCCCTGCACCCAAATCGGTGCTTCGGGACTTGATGTAGGTCTTCCGGACGGACAGATGGGCAACAGTGAGGTCGGTCATACCAACATCGGCGCAGGCCGTGTTGTTTATCAGATGCTGGTTAAGATTTCAAAGTCCATTCAGGACGGTGATTTTTTCAAGAATGAGGCTCTCCTCAACGCCTGTGAAAACTGCAAAAAGAACGGCACTGCGCTTCATCTCGTAGGACTTCTTTCCGACGGCGGCGTTCACAGCCACATCGAGCACCTTTACGGTCTGCTTGAAATGGCAAAGCGTGAGGGTCTTGACAAGGTTTATGTTCATTGCATCATGGACGGCCGTGATGTTTCCGTAACCTCGGGCGTCGGCTTCATCAAGGATGTTTACGCTAAGACAAAGGAGCTTGGCGTTGGCGAAATTGCAACGGTCATGGGTCGTTACTACGCCATGGATCGTGACTTCGCCTGGGACAGAGTTGAAAAGGCTTATGCCGCAATGGTTTACGGCGAGGGAATTCAAGCCGAGTGCGCTGTGGAAAGCATGAACGAATCCTATGCAAACGGCGTTACCGACGAATTCATTGTCCCGACCGTTATCAACAAAAACGGCTTGATCAAGGCGAACGACAGCGTTGTATTCTTCAACTTCCGTCCCGACCGTGCAAGACAGATCACAAGAACCTTTGTCGACGAGAAGTTTGACGGCTTTGAGAGAAAGAACGGCTTCTTCCCTCTCACATATGTCTGCATGACTCAGTACGACGAGACAATGCCGAATGTCAGCGTTGCTTTCCCGCCGGAGGAGCTTAAAATGACTATGGGCGAGTACCTCGCTTCACAGGGCAAAACTCAGCTCAGAATTGCCGAAACGCAGAAGTATGCCCATGTTACATTCTTCTTCAACGGCGGCGAGGAAAAGACATTTAAGGGTGAGGACAGAATTCTTATCCCCTCCCCCGATGTTCCGACCTTCGACCTCAAGCCCGAGATGAGCGCATATGAGGTTTGCGACGCAGTCTGCGAGCAGATCAATTCCGGCAAATATGATGTTGTTATCCTCAACTTTGCCAACTGCGACATGGTTGGTCACACGGGCATATTTGAGGCGGCTGTCAAGGCCGTTGAAGCCGTTGACGAGTGCGTAGGCAGAGTTTGCGACGCAGCTCTCGGCATGGGCGGCGCAGTTCTCATCACTGCCGACCACGGCAACGCCGACAAGATGATCGGTGAGGACGGCAAACCGTTTACGCCGCACTCGACCAATCCCGTTCCTCTCTGCGTTGTAGGCTATGACTGCGAGCTTAAGGAAACAGGCAAGCTCTGCGACCTTGCTCCGACAATGCTTCAAATCATGGAGCTTCCTCAACCCAAAGAAATGACCGGCGAATCAATGATAAAGTCGGTAAAATAACAAAAGGTGTAATATAAAAGCCCCGGACTGTCACTGAGTGATGATCCGGGGCTTAATTCATTTTATAGCTGGATATTAAAGGCCGTATTCTGCCGCAACATCTGCAATTTTAACCGGCATACCCGTCTCAAGAGACTTCTTGGCGGCGATACCGATAAGCACGGGCTGGAGTCCGCACTCAAGACCGACAGTGATCGGCTTGTCGTTTACAACACAGTCAACGAACTGGGAAACCTCCTCAACATAAGCTCCCATGTATCTCTCAAGGAAGAAGTTGAGCGGAACCTCGCCGTGAACGCCGCTGGCGTCGGAAACAACTGCTGTAGACTCTGAATCATTGGAGATTGCGACCTGACCGAGTGAGCCGAAAGCCTCTACTCTCTGGTCATAGCCGTAGCTTGCACGGCGGCAGTTATCAATGACTGCGATTGCGCCGTTAGCGAGCTTCATGGAGATTACAGCCGTGTCGATGTCCCCTGCCTCACCGATTGCCGGATCAACAAGAACTGCGCCGTATGCGAATACCTCCTCAACCTCTGAGCCGGACATGAATCGAACCATGTCGAAATCATGAATAGTCATGTCAAGGAAGATACCGCCCGAAACCTTGATGTAGCTTACCGGCGGTGCGCCTGGGTCACGGGAACAAACCTTGAGGATATTGAGGTCGCCTATCTGACCGCCCTCAACTGCCTTTCTTGCAGCCTTGAAGTTGTGGTCGAAACGGCGGTTGAAGCCTACCTGATACTTAACGCTGCTGTTTTCAAGAGCCTTTTTGACCTCAAGGATTTTGTTTACATCATGGTCGATCGGCTTCTCGCAGAAGATGTGCTTGCCGGCGGCAATAGCCTCCAAGGAAATCGTTGAATGCGTGTCCGTTGACGAGCAGATAAGAACCGCCTGAATGTCCTTATCCTCAAGAATCTTGTGATAATCGGTGTAGAACTCGTTTACACCAAGACCCTTTGCCCACTCCTTTGTCTCGTCGTTAAGAAACGGATCGGCAATAGCCTTGACCGTAGCCGACTTGACATATCTCATAATTGACTCGCAGTGTACCTTACCGATACGGCCTGCGCCGATAATACCAACATTTAACATAGCTTTACGCCCTCCTGATTATATTGTGCCGTCCCATGTGGAAACTTCTGTTTTCTTCATTTCTTCCTCATCGAACCAGCGTGTAGTCACGCACTTGCTCTCCGTGAAGAAGCGATATGCATCCTTGCCGAGGCAGTGGAGATCGCCGAAGAACGAATCCTTATGACCCGCAAACGGGAAGAATCCGATAGGAACGGGAATGCCGACATTTACGCCGACCATACCGCCGTCGGTGTGACGGACGAACTCACGGGCATAGTAGCCGTTCTGAGTGAAGATAACTGAGCCGTTGGCGTACGGGTTAGCGTTCATAACCGCAAGACCCTCTTCAAAGTTCTTAACTCTCTTGATGCAAAGCACGGGACCGAACACCTCGTCACGGCCGATTGTCATATCCTCCGTAACATGGTCAAAGATTGTCGGACCGACATAGAAGCCGTTTTCATAGCCCTCAACAACGCAGTTTCTGCCGTCAAGCAAAAGCTCTGCGCCCTCTGCAACGCCCTTGTCAATATCCGCAAGAACCTCTTTAAAATGCTTTTCATATGTGATTGGGCCTAACTTTGAGGTCTTGTCATATGCAGGGCCTATCTTGATACCCTTAGCCTGCTTAACAAGCTCTGCAACAAACTTGTCCGCAATGCTTTCCTCAACAACACAGCAGCTCAAAGCCATACATCTCTGACCTGCGCAGCCGAATGCGGAGTTCATAACGCCTGCAGCCGTTCTCTCAATCGGAGTATCGGCAAGCACAAGAGCGTGGTTCTTCGCCTGGCAAAGACACTGAACTCTCTTGCCTGCGCTTGCAGCCTTTTCATATATAAGCTTGCCGACGGGAGTTGAGCCGACAAAGGTAATGCCTCTGACATCGGGGCTTTCAAGAATCGTGTTGATCTCGTTCCTTGAGCAGGTAACAACATTGATAACTCCGTCGGGTACGCCGGCTTCCTTATAAAGCTCGGCAATTCTGAGAGCAGTTCTCGGTGTAAGGCTTGCCGCCTTGAGAACCATTGTGTTGCCGCACGCAATACAGGTCGGAGCCATCCAGCCAAACGGAATCATCGCCGGGAAATTAACGGGAACGATACCTGCGAAAACGCCCATCGACTCACGATACTTGACTGTATCATAGCCTCTTGAAGCGTCCATAACGCTCTCGCCCATCATGAGCGACGGAACCTGAGTTGCAAGCTCCGTACCCTCCTTAGCCTTGAGAACATCGCCCTCGGCCTCAGCCCATACCTTACCGTTTTCCTCGGCAACGAGCATTGTAAGCTCGTCCATGTGCTTTATAAGAAGGTCACGGATATTATAAAGAATCTGTGCCCTCTTGATTGCCGGAGTTGCGCTCCAGCCCGGGAAAGCGGCCTTGGCAGCTGCAATTGCGCCGAGAACCTCGTCGTTGGTGCAGCAGGGAGCATAACCCGTTGTCTCACCCGTGCTGGGATTGACAAGTGTGTAGTATTTGTCTGTCTTTGATTCAACGTACTCGCCGTTGACAAAGTATTTGAGTTTTTCTGCGGACATTGTTACATCTCCTTGTATGTTTTTCTGTTTTTTCTTGTTTTTCAGCCTTTCCCTTGAGAGAAGCCCTGGTCGGTTTCTGCCGACCTTTAATCAGTCTATCTGTTCAAGCCTCCTGCAGGGGCGCATATTATAATCAAAGTCCTGCTTTTTCCGCAATGTAGGCTCTCGCCATCTTTGCATACTTGAAGGGATTTGCGATTGCGGGATCTTGCTCGGCTTCAACGAGCATCCATCCCTCGTAGCCTGTTTCGTCAAGAACATCGAATATCGGCTTGAAGTCGATAGCTCCGTCTCCGGGAACGGTGAAAGCACCCATGCGAACGCCCTGAAGAAACGACTTGTGCTCGTCCTTGACCTGCTTAACGATCTCGGGGCGAATATCCTTGAGGTGAACATGCTTGATCCTCTTGGCATACTTCTTGAGAACAGCCATGTAGTCCTCGCCGCAATAAGCAAGGTGGCCGGAATCAAAGAGAAGATAAACGGCGTCAGGATCGCACATATCCATCATTTTGTCGATCTCCTCGGCGGTCTGAACGACCGTACCCATATGGTGATGATAAACCAGCGTAATACCGTATTCCTTGGCAATGTTGCCAAGCTTGGAAAGTCCGTCCGTGAACTTCTTCCACTCGTCATCATTCATGACATATTTATTCTCAAAAACAGGTGTGTCCATCTGTCCCTGAATGCTGTAGCTCTGCTCCGAAGCGCCTATTCTTTTTGCGCCGCAGCCCTTAAGAAACTCGCAGTTCTCTCTGAAATCCTTCTCGACCTCCTCAAAGGGCTTTGTGAGAATGAAAGACGAGAACCAGCGGTTAGCAATCTGAAGTCCTCTGATATCAAGATACTCGTGCATTTCCTCAACGGTCTTGGGATACTTGTTGCCGATTTCGCAGCCCTCGAAGCCTGCAAGCGCCATTTCGCTTACGCACTGCTCAAAGGTGTTCTCGCTGCCGAGATCGGGCATATCATCGTTTGTCCAGCCGATCGGCGCAATGCCGAGTTTAATTTTTTTTGCGTCCATGTTACCTCTCCTTGTCTAAAGCAATGCCGCACAAGCATAATGTGCGTATTGCGTAATATACTTTTCCGTCAGTTACGCAAAGCTTTTGCAGCATGACGAAAATAGATTCAAGCAAGGCGTGCACCTCAATTGTGCGGTGTTGCCTTAATACTTTTTCGCCTCAGAAAGCTTCTGCTCTCTTTCGGCAAGAGCCTCCCTGCCCTTTTCGGTACGGGGTATATCCGAGCAGCCGACATTCCACCAGCCGCCGTAGCCGTCCGTCATGGACTTCGGGAGAACCTTTATATCAATGAGCACGGGTTTTGTCTGCTTGAGCGAATCAAGCACCGCTGCCTCAAGCTCATCCATAGTCCTTGCTGTGTATGCGACATAGCCGTAGCCTCTTGCACATGCGGCATAGTCGATATTCATGAATTCGCCCTCACGAATCGGCTTATCGCCGTCACGGTAGCGAACCTCGGTGCAGAGCGAAGCAACGCCCTGACCCATTTGCAGATTGTTGATACAGCCGAATGAAGCATTGTCAAAGAGCATGATATTTATCTTCTTGCCCTCCTGCAATGCGGTTATCATCTCGGAATGAAGCATATTGTAGCTGCCGTCACCTGTAAAGGCATATACCTCCTGATCGGGGCAAGCAAGCTTTGAACCGAATGCACCTGCGATTTCATAGCCCATACAGGAATAGCCGTACTCCATATTGTAGGAATAGAGCTTATCGGTCGTCCACATTCTTTGCATACAGCCCGGGAGCGAGCCTGCCGCACCGACTGCAACAGCGTCTGACGGAATAAGCTTACGAATAAGCGAAAGAGCCGCCGTTTGAGTTATTACGCCGCCCGTTGCCTTCACGAAGCCCTCGACTGCGTCCGGCATATGATTCGGGATTTCGGGAGTGTAGCCCTCGCCGTAGCGTGTTGCGGCAAGACGAGCCATTTCTCTGTCCCAATCCGCCTTTGCGTCTGCGATTTCGGTCGTATAAGCCGTCTTGTAGCCGTCAAGGTATTTTTCAAGAGCGGTCACGCCCTCCTTGGCGTCGGCTACCATCTTTATACTGTCAAGCTTGCCGCCGTGGAACGCACTGGCGTTTATCGTTACAACCTGAGTATCGGCATAGAGCCACTTTGACGAGGTCGTAAAATCCGAGAATTTCGTTCCGATACCGATTATCAGATCGGCGGCGGCCGCAAGCACATTTGCGCTTGAATTGCCCGTTACGCCGATACCGCCGACATTGAGGTAATGGCTCGATTCAATAGCGCTTTTACCTGCCTGAGTTTCGGAAAACGGAATGTTATGCTTCTCGCAGAAAGCCTTTACCTGCTCGCCGGCAAACGAATATCTAACGCCGCCGCCGACAATAACAAGCGGCTTCTTACTCTTTTTGATTTCCTCGGCAACCGCCTTGACCTCATAGTCGCACGGAATCTGCCTTGGAATAAAATGAACTCTTTTTCTGAAAAATTCAACGGGATAATCAAAGCTTTCGCCCTGAACATCCTGACAAAGAGCGATTGCAACCGCACCCGTATGCGCCGGGTCTGTGAGGACTCTCATAGCGTTTGTGAGAGCCGTCATCACCATTTCCGGACGGGTGATACGGTCAAAATAACGAGTGACCGCCCTGAAAGCGTCGTTGGTTGTGCATGTACCGTCGTGAAGCTGCTCAACCTGCTGAAGAACGGGGTCGGGCTGACGGCTTGCGAATGTGTCGCCCATGAAAAGTAGAAGCGGAATATTGTTGACCGTGGCGGTAGCCGCCGCCGTCACCATATTCGCCGCACCCGGTCCTATCGACGACATACAGGGTATAATCTTAAGTCTGTTGTTCATCTTGGCATATGCCGTTGCAGCCTGAGCCATACCCTGCTCATTTCTGCCCTGCATAACCTTTATTGAGTGCTGAGCCTGAGAGAGAGCCTCGCCGACTCCGAGAACACAGCCGTGGCCGAAAATAGCATAGAAAAGCTCTACGAATTTGCTTTCAACAAGCTTTCCGTCCTGCTCAATGGCAACGAACTGATTGTCAAGATATCTGACGATCGCCTCACCGGCAGTCAATCTTATTGTTTTCATATCTTGTTATCCTTTCTTTGAGGATTATAGACAAATATTTTTGGATCGATGCGGTCATCTCGACCTCTACGAAATAGATGTTAGATGGGAGATGCCGGATTTTAGATGTTGGTTATCGTAAAATACAGTTTTAATACAGGTCTAAAATCTAAAATCTATATCATGCACGGGCTACCATTTCGCCGTACTTTTCCTTTTCTTCTTTGATAAACTCTTTAACTTCATCAACCGTCGGCATGAACAGTGAGCAACCGTGAGCGGCAACAAGCATTGAAGCCGATGCGCTGCCAAGCTCAAGACAATCCATAATATCAAGACCCTCAAGGAGTCCGTATATAAATGCCGAGCCGTAGCCGTCGCCGCCGCCGAAGGACTTGAACGCCTTGACCGGGAACGGCTTGATCGAATACTCGCCGTCGGCTGTGTGAGCCGTTGAGCCTTCCTTGCCGTGCTTGATGATAACAATCTTGTTGCCCATCTTCATCCAGTGCTCGGCAGTTTCCCTGTCGGTTCTGCCGGGTGCGGAGATAGCTTCCGTAAGGTCAAATTCCTCACGAGAACCCATTACCATGTCGCTGTTGGAAGCGACGATTGAATAATATATTGCGATCTCGTCGGCATTTTTCCAGTTGTACGGACGATAGTCGATATCAAAAATAATCCTTGTGCCGACCTTTTTTGCAAGGTACATGGCCTTGAGACAAGCCTCTCTTGACGGGCTCTGCGAAAGAGCCGTGCCGCTGATAAGGATAGCCTTTGCACTCTTTATGTAATCCTCGTCAACCTCGTCGGGGTGAAGCATAAGGTCTGCTATTCCGTCACGGTACATGAGAATGCTGCTCTCATGCTCAGACTTTATCTCAGTAAATGTAAGACCGATCTTTTCGCCGCCCTTTGTGCGAACCACATGGGAAATGTCGATTCCCTCGCCGGCAAAGAAATCCTCAACATAGGTTCCGAACTGGTCGTCGGAAACCTTGCCGATGAAGCCGACCTTCTTACCCAAACGGGCAAGACCCACTGCAATGTTTGCAGGAGAGCCGCCGACATATTTCTTGTAATTTTCGCACTTGTCAAGCGTGTTGTAGTAATCCGTCGGGTTGAAGTCTATCGCAATTCTGCCGATCGGAATGAGGTCAAGCTCTCTTGACTCGTCAAAATCAATGTATTTCATACTGAAACCTCCGATATAAACAATAAATAATTAACCGATGTGAATTCCTCGTTTTTCTCTCTTTTCGGCAAGCTCGACGGTAATTCTTTCCATCTTTTCGCCGACGAGATCATAGGACTTGAGAGGAATAATGCTGAGCATAAGGCTGATGCCCGGAACGATCGAAATGAGCGAGAACATAGCGTATCTCATCGTCATTGAAAGATCCGTTGCGGCAACGACCGCTGTTTTTTCGAGCATCTGCGCCGGGTCAAGACCGATTGCAAGGTACATAACGATGATACCTGCCGTTGCAATTGCGTTGCCGAGCTTGTTGACAAAGCCCTGACAAGCTGAGCCGAGTCCCGTCTCTCTGAAGCCTGTTTCCCACTCCATGTAATCAAGACTGTCGGCAACCATTGCGTAAGAAACAACATTGAGAACGCCGAGAGGAACAGCCGAGATAATGAGAAGCGGAATGCAGATGAAGAAGCTGAGCTTGCCTGCGATTACGAAGTAACCGATAAGCGAGGTAAGAATACTTGCACCGAAGCCGAATATGCTGGTCGTGACAACAATCTGCTTGTAATTGAACTTTTTGATAAGAGCCGGCATGAAGAGCATTGCGCCGAACATTCCGACTGCCGAGCAAACCGAAAGGATTGTGCTGACGGTGGAAATGCTGCCGGAGATAGCCTTTGATCTCTCCGCTGCGTCCATCGTGCTGAGATCGCCGCCGATATAAACAGCGTAACGGGCAACATGAACCGAAGCTGCCTGAAGCATATATCTGCCGGAGGAAAGAATACCCATGATAATAACGAGCATGAGCGGCTTGCACTTGAAGATTCTCGAAAGCTGAGAAGGCTCGCCCTTGACATGCTTCTTGTCGGGAATAACAACACGCTCTTTGACATGGGGATAGGAATTTACGAAAAGGATAACGCCGATAACGGCAGCGAAAAATGCGATGAGTATGTACTTCATCTTGTCATAGCTGAGTGCACCGGTAGCCGAATCGACCTCGGTGAACTTGTTGAAAAATGCCTGAACAAGAGAGTTTTGCGAAACCTCCATCTTTGCGCACATTGCCGGAAGAGCAAAGCCTGCAACAAGATAGAGAGCCATGGGGATTGCCGAGCCAACGCCGTTAAAGGTACGGGCAACGGAAATAAGGTTGCCTCGCTCACTCGGGTTCGGAGTCATAACATTCGGAAGACTCCAGAACGGAACATCGGCGGCGGTGTATATCATACCCCACATGACATAAACAAAGCCGGCATAAACCATAAGCCCTGTTTTATCAAGGTCGGGACAATAGAACATGAGGAAGGTAAGCAAAGCGATGGGAACAGCCATGAAAACGACATAGGGCTTCATCTTGCCCCAGCGTGTGGTGTGGCGATCAACGATCATGCCCATAAGCGGGTCGTTGATCGCATCCCAAACTCTTGCCAAAAGCATAAGCAAAAGGACGAAAATAAGCGGAAGCTTCATAACATTGGTATAGAAATCCGAAATGTACGAGGACATTACGCTGTAAATCATACCCTGTCCGAGACCTGCGAGACAGAACATACGAAACTCTTTTGTTTCGACAAATTTTTCCTGCATCACATCGCTGCGGGCAGTCTTTGATGCAGATTTTTTTGATTTGCTTGCCATATTAAAACTCCTTGATATCAATTTGACAGATTATTCTAACTCTATCCTTGCTATTTTAACATATATTGCTGTTCCTTGCAATATAAAATATTGAATTTTAACAAAAAAATTGATATTGTATAGCAAACAAAAGCCTTCCCCTTTTTGAGAGGAAGGCCATAAATACAATTTTATCAGAATGTGAAGCCTGAGAACTCAACTGCTGTCTTAGCATCGCCGGTTGCAGACTTGATTGTAACAACATACTTAACATTTGTCATTGAAACATCCCAATCGTAGGATACATTGAGAGAAACAATGTTGCCTGTCTTGGAGTTTACCGTAGCTGTAACCTTGATGTTCTTGTTGTTCTCGGTTACGGACTCAACGGATGCGCCGTCGGCATTGTTGATACCTGCATGGATATTAGCAGCGTTCTTGTAGTCAAAAGCAGTCTTGTCGCCTGTGCCGGAGTAAAGACCGGTTCTGCCGAGAGCTGTCGTGTCGCTCTTGCTCGATGCGCTTGCCTTGCTTGTGCCGTTCTTGAGAGTCATTGTGATGACATAGTTGTCGCCGCTCTGCTTGCAGGTTGCGGAGCTGACATCGGCTGCAGTAAGAGAAGCCTTGGAGATCTCGCCGACCTTGCCCTTTGTGTTCTTATATTCGGTTGTACCTACTCCGAGGAAATCGTTAACTGTTTCGATAACGATTGGCATCTTAAGGAGTGCGCCGCCCTCAAGGTTGCTCAGAGATGTTGTTCTCTTCTTTGAGAAGCCTGCCTTGGAGTTAACTGCCTTGTTAACGGCTGCATTGTAATATGCAACGATATCGGCTGTTGACGAAGGAACCTTGGAAGCAGTGCTGCTCGTTGAAGAGCTGCCGTTTGAAGATGAGCCGCTTGATGAACCTGAGCTTGCGTTTGTGCTTGCGTTGGCGTCTGTGGTTGCATTAGCGTCCGCATTTGACGGATCTGTTACGGAAGCGTCTGCTGCCGGATCTGCCGCCGGATCAACTGCAGGATCTGCCGATGGCTCTCCCGAAGGATCAACGCTGCCGCTTGCGGAGGAATTAGATGCAGCAGCCTTGGCTGCGTCTACCTTAGCCGTGCTGATCTTGCCGATGCTGATTACCGATGTGACCGAAACTGCAATAACGCAAAGCAGCGCAGTCACGCATTGGATAACTGTTTTTTTCATAAGTTACTTACCCCAATCTTTTAAATTCTTCAATTTCTGTCAAAAGACATACGCATTATATCACATGATTAAAATAAAATCCAGTATATTTATACATTTTTTAAAAATTTTTTATCTATCCTTTAAAATTCATATCTTTTTCATAGATTTTTATTTATTTGTATGTTATAATATCGTTTGTTTGTAAATATAACCCGATCTAAGCTCTAAGATCTGTTTTGGTGGTGTTTATTTGAGTAAAAAATTCATTTCATGGAATGTTAACGGCATAAGAGCCTGCATGACGAAGGGCTTCATGGATGCTTTCAACACACTTGACGCAGATATTTTCTGTCTTCAGGAAACCAAGATGCAGGAGGGTCAGCTCGTTCTGGAGCTTGACGGCTATCATCAATACTGGAGCTATGCCGAAAAGAAGGGCTATTCCGGCACTGCCGTCTTTACCAAGGACAAGCCTCTGAATGTCAGCTATGGGCTTGGCATTGAGGAGCTTGACACCGAAGGCAGGCTCATCACGCTTGAATTTGAGGATATCTATTTTATTACGGAATATGTCCCGAACGCTCAGGACGGACTGAAAAGGATCGACCACCGTATGAAATGGGAGGACGCTTTCAGAGCCTATGTCTCGGAGCTTCAAAAGAAAAAGCCCGTCGTTTTCTGCGGTGACCTCAATGTTGCGCACAATGAGATCGACCTGAAAAATCCAAAATCGAACCGAGGCAACGCCGGCTTCTCCGACGAGGAAAGAGGAAAATTTGGTGAGCTGCTCGACGCAGGCTTTATCGATACCTTCCGCTATTTTTATCCCGACCTTGAAAATGCCTACAGCTGGTGGTCTTACCGCTTCAAGGCAAGGGAAAAGAACGCAGGCTGGCGCATAGACTATTTCTGCGTTTCAAAGACTCTTGAGCCGAGGCTTGAGAGCGTGAAAATACACTCCGAAATTTACGGCTCGGATCACTGTCCGGTCGAACTTGTTTTAAAATAAGAGGGGCTTTCAATGACAAAGAAAAACAAAAAAATCATCATAATCCTTTCGGCCGTGCTTGCCGTTTGCCTCGTCTTTACGGGACTTACCTTCAGCAAGAGCTTCACCGGCAAGCTTTTCGGCGGAATGGGCACCGACCACGGCGAGCCTCTTTCATCGGTGGTCAGTACGGAATTCAAATCCGACTATCCGCTCGTTCAAACTCAGCAGGAAAATATTTTTTTCGAAGCCTTTCCCGACGGAACTTTTAAATATTATAAGTATGCCGACAAGGAGATCGTAGAAATCACAAATATAAGGACAAAGGAAATCAGCATAACCTGCAGCTATCAAAAAGTCCCGATGACCCTCTATTACCTTGAGGACACTGATGTCGGCACGATCGGCTACGGACTTTTCAATTCCAAGCAGGACAGCAGCGTGAAAACCTTCTCCTACATCTTTGCCCGTCTTGTCGACTGCCCCGCTTCCTACGAAAGCTCGGCTCGAACCGACTATGTGCTTCTCCTTGACATGGACGCCGAGGACGCATACAGGGTTGACAAAACCTATTCGGATATCTATTCATTCGACCTTGCTTCGGGAACGGCAACGCTCATCGTTTCCTCAAGAGACAGAACGGTTCAGGAGGACGCTACTCAGAACGAGAACTGGACGGTATTCACCGACAGCTCGGTAAACTGCATGAGCAAATACGACTGGTTCGCCTCAACAAGATATCACGACACGAATGCCGAAACGGTTCTTTATGACTTCATGTCGGTCGAAAGCTCAAGGAGCGTCAGAAAAGCGGAATCAACGGAATTCGTCAACTCACCTTCCTATCAGTTCCGTGAAAAGGACGGCGCATATTACTGCTTCGCAAGCACGGACGACGGCTTCAGCCTTGTCAAGAACGGCAATAAGGACGAACCGCTCAAAGAATTCGACGGCAAATTCACCGATTATCTTGTCAGCGATCATTTTATCTTCAATCCGTCCGCAACGGAATTCACCGATATGTACACCGGTGAAACCCTGTCGGGCAAAAAAACGAATTTCAGCTCGCTTTCGGGCTTCATCGCCTCCCCAGGCGGAAAGGATTTCATCGTTTTCTGCGACGGTGAAAAGCAAGCCATGGTAATCTATAACACGGAGGAAAACAGTGCAAGAATCATTTCCGACAGCGATATATTCAACAGCGGAATCTGCAACTACTGCTTCCTCAGCAATCAAACCGTTCTTGTTTCAAATTTTGCCGAGGACGGCACTGCGATAAACCGTATAATTAAAACAGACGCCGATTAAAAGGCAATACAAACAGTGGAGGGAATACAATGTCAAAAAGAGAGGATTATATCTCGTGGGACGAATACTTCATGGGCGTTGCGCTGCTCGCCGCCAAGAGAAGTAAGGATCCTAACACGCAGGTCGGAGCCTGCATTGTAAACGAAAACAAAAAAATCATGTCGGTCGGCTACAACGGCTTCCCGATAGGCTGCAGCGACGACGCTTTTCCGTGGGCCAGAGCGGCGGACAAGGAGTACGACACAAAATATCCGTATGTTTGCCACGCCGAGCTTAACGCAATACTCAACAACGCCGGCGCACCGTTGAACGGGTGCAGCGTCTATGTTGCGCTTTTCCCCTGCAACGAATGCGCAAAGGCAATAATTCAATGCGGCATCAAAAAGGTTTTCTATCTTTCCGACAAATATAACGGCACAAGCGGCAACCTCGCTTCAAAGCGTATGTTTGACGCCGCCGGAGTCGAATATATACAGCTCAATCTCAAGCACAAAGAAATTACTATCAACTTTGACGAAAGTCTTGTATAATTTGCTTTTTTGTGATATATTAAATAGGTTAATATAAGACTCTTCACGAAAAATTTGAGAACAACGCACTTTGGCAACAGCTTTCAACCCTTTTTGACAATCCTTCCCCTTGAGAGGAAGCCTTGATTTGAGATTACGCATTGTGCCTCATTCTTCCGTGAAGAAACTAATATAAATTAAAATTCTGAAAGGAATGAAAATATGGGTCTTCTTAAAAAAATCTTCGGAGATTATTCCGCTAAGGAAGTCAAGCGAGTAGTCCCGATAAAAAATAAGGTTCTTGACCTTGAGGAGGAGTATTCCATGCTCACCGACAAGGAGCTTCAGGCAAAAACTCCCGAATTCAAGGAAAGGCTTGCAAACGGAGAAACGCTCGACGATATTCTTCCCGAGGCCTTCGCCGCCTGCCGTGAGGCTTCGTGGCGTGTGCTTGGCATGAAGCATTTCCCGGTTCAGATCATCGGCGGCATCGTCCTGCATCAGGGACGCATCGCCGAAATGAAAACAGGTGAAGGTAAAACTCTTGTCGCTACCCTCCCCGCCTACCTCAACGCCCTTTCCGGCGACGGCGTTCATATCGTTACAGTCAACGATTACCTTGCGCGCCGTGACTCCGAGTGGATGGGCAAGCTTTACAAATTCATGGGTCTTAAGGTCGGACTTATCGTTCACGGGCTTGACAATGACGAGCGCAAGGCCGCTTACGCCGCAGACATAACCTACGGAACGAACAATGAGATGGGCTTCGACTATCTTCGTGACAACATGGTTCCCTACAAGGAGAACAAGGTTCAGAGAGGTCACAATTTTGCCATCGTCGATGAGGTTGACTCTATCCTTATTGATGAGGCTCGTACTCCGCTTATTATTTCTGGTCGAGGCGACCGTTCAACCGAGCTTTATACCCTTGCCAACAGCTTCGTTCTCACCCTTACAAAGGCAGTCGTTAAGGAGATTGACTCCAAGCAGAATGCCGAGGATGTAGCCGACGGCGACTATATCGTTGACGAAAAGGCAAGAAGCGCATCTCTCACCAAGAGCGGTATCGCAAAGGCCGAGGCATATTTCAATGTCGAAAACCTTATGGACGCAGAGAACATGACCCTCCTCCACCACATCAATCAGGCAATCAAAGCCGTAGGCGTTATGCGCCGTGACATCGACTATGTTGTTAAGGACAATCAGGTTCTCATCGTCGATGAATTCACGGGTCGTATCATGCTCGGCAGACGATATAACGAAGGACTTCATCAGGCGATCGAAGCCAAGGAAGGCGTTAAGGTCGAGCACGAGAGCAAAACTCTTGCAACCATCACCTTCCAGAACTATTTCCGTCTTTACAAAAAGCTTTCCGGTATGACCGGTACGGCTATGACGGAAAGTCAGGAATTCCAGGAGATTTATTCTCTTGATGTTGTTGAAATCCCGACCAACAAGCCGATGATCCGTATTGACAATCATGACCTTGTTTACAAAACAGAAGCCGCAAAATACAATGCGCTCATCAATCAGGTTCTTGAATGTCACGAAAAGGGTCAGCCGGTGCTTGTCGGTACTGTTTCGATCGAAAAATCAGAGATTCTTTCCAAGCTTCTCAAATCAAGAGGAATCAAGCATGAGGTTCTCAACGCCAAGTTCCACGATAAGGAAGCCGAAATCGTCGCTCAGGCAGGTAAGTTCGGCGCAGTTACAATCGCCACCAATATGGCCGGTCGTGGTACCGATATCATGCTCGGCGGTAACTCCGAGTTCCTTGCAAAGGCAGCCATGCGCCGCAAGGGCTATTCCGAGGAAATGATCGTTGAAGCAACGGGCTTTGCCGAAACGGACGATGAAGAAATCATCAATGCAAGAAAAGAATACGCAGAGCTTGAAAGCTCCTTCAAGGATTCCATTAAGGACGAGGCAGAGAAGGTTCGTGAAGCCGGCGGACTTTATATTATCGGCACGGAACGCCACGATTCCCGTCGAATCGACAACCAGTTGAGAGGTCGTTCGGGCCGTCAGGGCGACCCCGGTGAAAGCCGCTTCTATCTCTCGCTGGAGGATGACCTTATGCGTCTCTTCGGCGGTGAAAGGCTCCAGGGCGTTATGAATACCCTCGGCGCAGACGAAAATATGCCCATCGACTCAAAGATGGTTTCACGCTCAATCGAATCCGCTCAGAAGAAGAAGGAGTCTCAGAACTTTGCAATCCGTAAAAATGTCCTCCAGTATGACGATGTTATGAACCGCCAGAGAGAGCTTATTTACGAGCAGCGCAACCGAGTTCTTGACGGCGAGGATCTCAAGGCTTCAATTCTCAAGATGCTCGACGAATCCGTAACCGAATCTATCGACTTCTACTGTGCGTCGGCTCTCCCGAAGCATGAGTGGAATATTGCGGGACTTAAAGAAAAGTACCTCGGTTGGATAACCGAGCCGGACGACTTTGACGATGTTGACGCATTTGACCGTGACGAAGCAAGAGAAATGCTTATCGAACGGGGTCATGAGCGTTACGAAGCCCGTGAAGAGGAGTTCACACCCGAGATTATGAGAAGTCTTGAGCACATGATTCTTCTCAGAAATGTTGACACCTTCTGGATGGATCACATCGACGCAATGGAGGAGCTCAAGAGAGGTATCAATCTGCGTGCTTACGGCAACCAGGATCCCGTTGTTGCATACAGAATGGAAAGCTATGACATGTTTGACGAAATGAGCAATTCAATTCGTGAGAACACAGTCCGTCAGATGCTCACCGTTCGCATCAGAAGCGAGGAGGACACAAAGCGTGAGCAGGCCGCTAAGGTTACAAGCGAGAGCGGCGCTTCCGACGGCAGCGAAAAAGGCAGAACCGTGCGCAAAAAGACCGCACCCGGTCCGAACGATCCCTGCCCCTGCGGAAGCGGAAAGAAATATAAAAAATGCTGCGGCAATCCTGCAAACCACGGTAAATAAAAACATCACAATACCGCACGCCCCAATCGTGCGGTATTGCCTTAAGCGAAGGACTGTTGACAATGAAACATATCACGAAATATATTTACGCACTTCTTTCCCTCATTCTCTGCTTTATTTTTACATATCCCGCTATGATAAAACAGGTTCAGGAGCAAAAGCAAATTGATATTCAGGAGCAGCTTGACCGCATTGAACAGCTCGAAAAGGACTACAAGAGCGGAAATTACACCAAGGTCGATGAAAATTCATTCTGCAATTTTGACCTCGATAAGGCTTGTGCCGACGGCGTTAAATTCAACGAGGTTTCGTTTCTCGGCACTCACAACAGTTATCAAAAGGAGTGCGTTCCGGCAAGGCAAAAGCTCTTTCAAAACGCTTCGACCGTAACCTTCGGGCTTGTCAAAGCGGATAAAGCGACCTTCTCCTCGGACTATCTTACCGATCAATTCAATCTCGGAATCAGAAGCATAGAGCTTGATGTCGAAACGGTTGTCAAGGACGGCAAAGTAAGCTTTGTTTGCACTCATGCTCCGGTTCTTGATATGCCGACGCATTGCTATGATTTTGCGCTTGCGCTCAAGGAGATCAAGCTTTGGTCGGACGCAAACCCCAATCACCTCCCGATAACGATAATAATCGAGCCGAAAAAAGACTTTATACCCGAAAAAAATATGCGTTATTTCAAGTGTAAATACGCCAACGAGCTTGGCGAACAGGCGAAAGAAATTTTCAGCGACACACTCATAACCCCTGCCGATATGATAGGCGAATATTCCTCATTTAAGGAAATGCGTGAGGCTGATGACTGGATGACCCTCAGCGAAACAAGAGGTCATGTTATGCTTCTGCTTCATGACACGACCGTGACGGACAAATATATTGAGCAGGACACCTCAATAAAAACTCAGGCTATGTTCCCGATGCTGCGCTACGACAGCCGAGATAAGGACTATGCTTCGTTCCTGCTGATCAACAAGGCAAGCGATATTCAGGTTCAGGCCGAGGAGGTTCTCGAGAAAAATCTCATTGTAAGAACAAGATCGGACAATTTCGGCTCATACAATGAATCTGACTCAACCATCGCCCTCAACAGCGGTGCCCAAATCGTTTCAACCGACTATCCCCCGAAAGCAGATATGTCCAAAGCAGAGCGCACCGTAACCTTTGACGGCGGATATACGGTCAGTATTGTAAAAAAATGGTTCATCACGGATTTAAGGGGAATGGAACCTAACAGCAGGTAAGGAAATAAACTTAACCAGCAGGAAGAAGAAGTCATCATCGCGATAACCGTAACCAATTCTTTTAGCGACTTTAATTTTGTTGTTAAAGCCTTCAA
>CAVFTC010000018.1:0-31005 GCA_963625295.1 Bacteroides faecis | reverse complement strand
ACGGAAACAGATTCAAGCAAAGCGTGCGCATCAATTTGTGCGGTATTGCCTTAAATAAGCGTCGGTTAAAAAACACCTCCGTGAAAAGATTCTTTCACGGAGGTGAACTTTTTTGAGGCTGCATTATTCGGGGACAACGATTTGAAGCATTCCGTCCTTGTCAATTTCAAGCCTTAGCTTTTTAATATAGTTGTTGTAAAGGCTGGTATAAACGCCCTGCGAAACATCGGCATAGCTCTGCCTGAGAGCACCTCGCAGCAGGCCCTCCGCCTTGGCGGGGGCGAAGCTTTCGTTGACAACCGCCTGCAATTCCTTGCGGAAAACGGTCTTGAAAAACAGGTCGTCCTCCGGAATTTGAAACTTGTCAATGTAGCAGTAAAAAATATCGTTGCTCCTCAGAAGCTTTTTGAATTCCGAGCCGCAGTTATCTTTTTCGACCATGACAAGATAATTTGCCGGAACATCCTCTATGACCGACCAGAAATCCGAATCGCTGGAAACGAGGATAAAGGAATCTGCGCCCTCCTTGTAGAACGCCTTCGATATTCCTGCGACGAGCTTGTGGTCAACAAGCGACTTGTCCTCCTTGATTCTTTCAACGGGAACGGCCTCAACCTCAATTCCGGAGGTGAAGTGCCCGAGCATATTCCATGCACGGGGCGAGAACATCAGGTCGTAATAAACAATAATTTTGTCGATTTTGTTGATCTCATGCTCCTGCAGGTCGTAAATCGCCGAGGCGAAGCGGTAAGGATCAATGTTTTCTCCGTCGATGAAAATTTGAATTTTGTTTCCACGGTTAATGAATTCGTTAATGTTGTTTTTGACGGAATCGCTGACATCGACAACTCGGTGGGCGTCGTTGAAGTAATCTCCGTCGTTGCTGTAGATTATCGAAAGAATACGCTCGTCCGTCAGCAGCATATTTCCGCAGTCCTCCGGATAGATCCAGTGAAAATATCTTTTGTACGGATAGTAATATTTATTCGCCTGAAAATGCTTCGATTCCTCCTCGACATCGGCAGGCATAGCGAACATAAATCTGATATGCTTGAAATCGACCCAGTCGGGGAAAAGCGGGCGTACTCCGTCAATTCTTTTTGAAATTTCATTGTTGATCATTCTGAGATATTCGTTTATGTCGCCCTTGGGGCTGTAAATTTGAATTCCGAGCCGTGTAAGAATTTTAAAATCGTCCTTGAAGCAGTCCATTTGATAAATCGGAGTGTAGTTGACGGCGGAAACCCTCATACTGCGGCTTATATCCTTGAAATACAGCATAAAGTTGGTTCGGATATTATTAAGGCTGCGAATTGCTACAGCGTCATTGTTTTTGGAAACCTTGTCTATGACGGTTCGGTATTTTTCCTCATTCTCCTCCAGCATTTTCAAAAAATCCTCACGAACGCCGAGCAGATATCCGATCGTCAGCGAATTTACCTTGGAATGATTTCTGAATTGCGACTTATCTAAAATTTCAGTTTCACTATTCTCATCTTCGTCCAAAACTATTCCTTCAAGTGCGTCAAAAGTATTAAATTTTTCCATTTTAAAGCTCCTTTCATTAAAGTAATACCGACAGAATCAACGGTTACTTATATTCTAATACAAACCGCCGATTCGGTCAAGCAAATTATCTGTGAACAAAGTGTATATATAATGTATATAAATTTACATTTTCGACAAGCGTTTGCGGCCGGCTGTCAATCGTCATTAACCACAAGATATGGACGCATTTTTTGTGCAGAACCGACTATATGGGAAAGTGTGGAAAAACCGAGCATAAAATCCCCGAAAGCCTTGATAATGCTTGCTTCCGGGGTATATTTATGCCGAAAAAATTTTTGAAAAATATTAAAAAAATACTTGCATTTGACGGAAAAGTGTGGTATGATACTCGAGCATGCTATATTATTATGTAGTTTAGTGCGTAGATATGCGTTGATGTGAGAGGTGGCGGCTCGTAGAGGTCGGGAATTCTCACGGAGTATGTCCGATTTAAAACCGGGCGATTTAATAACCTACAGCACAGGTTTGCTATCCCTTAGCAGGCTTGCGTGTGTATGTGCGTTTAAGACCTTAAATGCACTATCCCGGAAACTAACCCATTTCCGGTTTTTAAATGCAGAGGGTGGAAACACCCGGAAGCGTTGCGAATTAGGTTTTAAGCGTTGCCCGCCAAACTTTGTAAGGAGGCAAAATCATGGCAGTAAAGGGAAAAATCAGAATCAGATTGAAGGGCTATGACCACAATCTCGTTGACAAGGCAGCGGAGAAGATCGTTGAGACCGCTAAGCGCACAGGCGCACAGGTTTCGGGTCCCGTTCCCCTTCCGACAGAGAAAGAGGTCGTTACGATCCTTCGTGCTGTTCACAAGTACAAGGACTCCAGAGAGCAGTTTGAACAGCGCACACACAAAAGGCTTATCGACATCATCAGACCGTCAGCCAAGACTGTTGACGCTTTGAGAGGTCTCGAGCTTCCTGCCGGCGTAGAAATCGAAATCAAGCTTTGATTTTACGCTAACAGGTCAAGTTGGCGCAGTTGCCAACCAATAACCTATAAGGAGGAAAACTTATATGAAAAAAGGTCTTATCGGAAAGAAAATCGGTATGACGCAGATCTTCGACGAAAAGGGTAATGTAATCCCCGTAACAGTCGTTGAAGCAGGTCCGTGTGTAATCACACAGAAGAAGACGATCGAGAATGACGGCTATGAGGCTGTTCAGGTCGGCTTCGGTGACGTAAAGGCACAGAGAGTCAACAAGGCTATGAAGGGTCACTTCGCCAAGAACGATGTTGCTCCCAAGAAGGTACTCAAGGAGTTCCGTCTTGAGAACATTGCTGATGTTAATGTAGGCGATATCCTCAAGGCCGATGTTTTCGCAACAGGCGACAAGGTTGACGTTATCGGCACAAGCAAGGGTCACGGAACAGCAGGCTCCATCAAGCGTTGGAACTTTGCAAGACTCAGAGAGTCTCACGGTACAGGTCCCGTTGCAAGACACGCCGGCTCGTTGGGTGCTTGTTCAACTCCTTCCCGTGTTTACAAGGGAAAGAAGCTTGCAGGTCACTACGGTGTTGACCGCACCACAGTTCAGAATTTAACTATTGCTAAGGTTGACGTTGAGAACAACCTCATCGCCGTTAAGGGCGCTATTCCGGGCCCGAAGGGCGGAATCGTTGTTATCGCCGATGCCAAGAAAGCGTAACGGAAGGAGTGTTAAGGTATGCCTAATGTATCAGTATTCGATATGAACGGTAAAAAGGTTTCCGACCTTGCTCTTGCAGAGTCAGTTTTCGGAATCGAGCCGAATTCTTATGCTATGCACCTTTGCGTAGTTAACTATTTGGCAAATCAGCGTCAGGGCACACAGTCAACCCGTACACGCTCAGAGGTAAGCGGCGGCGGCAAGAAGCCGTGGAAGCAGAAGGGTACAGGTCGTGCACGCCAGGGCTCAACAAGAGCTCCGCAGTGGACACACGGCGGTATCGCACACGGCCCCAAGCCGAGAGAGTACGGCTTCTCAATCAACAAGAAGGTAAGAAGACTTGCTATGAAGTCCGCTTTCTCTTCAAAGGTTGCAGCAGAGGAGCTTGTAGTTCTTGACGAGTTCAAGCTTGACGCAATCAAGACTAAAGAGGTTGTAAAGGTTCTTACAGCTCTTGAAACAGGCAAGAAGGTTCTTCTCGTTCTTCCGGAGAACAACGATGTTCTTTACAGAAGCGCAAGAAACATTGCCGGTGTTAAGGTTTCAACCGTAAACACATTGAATGTTTATGACATTCTTAATTGTGACACAATGCTCGTCCTCAAGGACAGCGTTGCAAAGATTGAGGAGGTATATGCATGAGTAAAGCAGCACAGGACATAATCCTCCGTCCGATTATCACTGAAGAGAGCATGCTCGGTACTGCCGATAAGAAGTACACCTTCTCGGTTGCCAAGGATGCAAACAAGATCGAAATCGCAGCAGCCGTTGAGGAGCTTTTCGGCGTAAAGGTAGCCAAGGTCAACACCATCAACTGCCTCGGCAAGCTTCGCAGACAGGGCGTTTCCCAGGGCTACACAGCCTCTTGGAAAAAGGCGATCGTTACTCTTACAGAGGATTCAAAGACCATCGAGTTCTTCGATGGCATGATGTAATCTGACATCACAAAACAAACCGTAAAATTCCGGTGGTAATGTATGGAGTTCGACATACTCCGCGAAGCCACTTAAAGGAGTGTGAATCAAATGTCGATCAAAGTCTATAAGCCGACTTCAAATTCACGAAGAAATATGTCGGTTACAGATTATTCAGAGCTTTCAAAGGTTGCTCCCGAAAGAAGCCTCCTTGAGCCGCTCAAGAATAAATCGGGTCGTAACAATTACGGTCGAATCACAGTACGCCATCGTGGCGGCGCAAACCGCAGAAAGTACCGTGTAATCGACTTCAAGCGTTCCAAGTTCGATGTTCCCGCTGAGGTAGTTTCACTCGAATATGACCCGAACCGTTCAGCTCACATCGCTCTCATCAAGTATGAGGACGGCGTAAAGAGCTACATCCTTGCTCCCGCAGGCCTCAAGGTCGGCGACAAGGTTATGGCAGGCCCCGAAGCCGATATCAAGCCGGGCAATGCACTGCCGCTCGTTAATATCCCCACAGGTACCGTTATTCACAATGTTGAGCTTTATCCGGGTCGTGGCGGCCAGCTTGCAAGAGCTGCAGGTAACGCTGCACAGCTTATGGCTAAGGAAGGCGAATATGCTCTCCTCAGACTTCCCTCGGGCGAGCTTCGCAAGGTTCCCGCAACCTGCATGGCAACGGTCGGCCAGGTCGGCAACCTTGACCATGAGAATGTTAAGATCGGTAACGCAGGTAGAAAGCGTCACATGGGTTGGAGACCTACAGTCCGTGGTTCTGTCATGAACCCGAACGATCACCCCCACGGCGGTGGTGAAGGTAAGTCGCCTATCGGTCGTCCCGGCCCTGTTACACCTTGGGGCAAGCCGGCTCTCGGTTACAAGACCCGTAACAAGAAGAAGGCTTCCAACAAGATGATCGTAAGACGTCGTAACGGCAAATAAGTTGAAAGGAGATAAAGATCTATGGGCAGAAGCGTAAAGAAAGGCCCCTTCGTGCAGACTAAGTTGCTCCAGAGAGTACAGGCCATGAACGAGAAGGGCGAAAAAATAGTTCTCAAGACATGGAGCCGCAGCTCCACAATCTTCCCTGACTTTGTCGGCCACACATTTGCGGTTCATGACGGACGCAAACACGTTCCCGTATATGTTACAGAGGACATGGTTGGTCATAAGTTGGGCGAATTTGCACCTACAAGAACCTTCAGAGGTCACGCAGGTTCAAAGACAACAAATAATGGTAAATAATTAGCCGAAAGGAGTGTGTATTCATGGAAGCAACAGCAAAAGTAACCTATGTGCGTATTGCACCGAGAAAGGTTCAGATTGTGCTTGACCTTATCAGAAATAAGCCTTGCGACCAGGCAATGGCTATCCTTAAACACACGCCGAAGGCTGCGTGTGAACCGCTTGCAAAGCTGCTCAAGTCGGCTATGGCAAATGCGGAAAACAAAGATATGGACGTTTCCAGCCTCTACGTTGCAGAGTGCTTCGTAGGCCAGGGTCCGACTCTCAAGAGAATCAGACCCCGTGCACAGGGACGCGCATACAGAATAAACAAGAAGACTTCTCACATCACATTAGTACTCAGAGAAGCAGAATAAGCGAGGAGGAGGTAAACATATGGGCCAGAAAATAAATCCTACCGGTCTTAGAATCGGTGTTATTAAGAATTGGGAATCCCGCTGGTATGCCGGTAAGAGCACTTTCGGCGATACCCTTGTTGAGGATTATAATCTTCGTGAATACCTTCTTGAGACACTCGCTCCTGCAGGTGTACCTAAGGTTGAGATCGAGCGTGACGCAAAGCGTGTTTATATCAACATTCATTGCGCAAAGCCCGGCATGGTAATCGGCCGTGGCGGCTCGGAAATCGAGAAGCTCAAGGAAGTTTGTAAGAAGAAGCTCGGCGGAGACAAGGATGTTTCGATCAACATCATCGAGATCAAGCAGCCCGACCTTGACGCACAGCTTGTTGCTGAGAACATTGCATCTCAGCTTGAAAGGCGTATTTCCTTCCGCCGTGCTATGAAGCAGTGCATCGGACGCACAATGAAGCTCGGCGCAAAGGGCATCAAAATTCAGTGTTCAGGCCGTCTCGGCGGTGCAGAAATCGCTCGTTCAGAGACTTATCATGAGGGTACAATTCCCCTTCAGACAATCCGTGCGGATATCGACTACGGCTTTGCAGAGGCAAAGACAACCTACGGTCGTATCGGCGTTAAGGTTTGGCTTTACAAGGGCGAGGTTCTCCATGAGGCTAACAACAATCGTCGCAGACCACGCCGTAAGGAGGGAGCTAAATAATGCTGTTACCTAAGAGAGTTAAATATCGTCGAGTTCAGAGAGGTCGTCTGAAGGGTAAGGCAACACGCGGTAACAAGGTTACCAACGGTGAATTTGGACTTCAGGCTCTCGAGCCGGCATGGATCACATCAAACCAGATCGAGGCAGCTCGTATCGCCATGACTCGTTACATCAAGCGTAACGGTCAGGTTTGGATCAAGATTTTCCCGGATAAGCCGATCACAGAGAAGCCGGCTGAGACCCGAATGGGTTCAGGTAAAGGATCACCTGAATACTGGGTTGCAGTTGTTAAGCCGGGCAGAGTTATGTTTGAAATTGCAGGTGTTGATGAGGACACAGCTCGTGAGGCTCTTCGTCTCGCAGCTAACAAGCTCCCGATCAAATGCAAATTTGTTACTAAAGAAGAAACGGGTGGTGAGCAGTAATGAAAGCAAGTGAAATCAGAAAAATGTCCGCAAGCGAGCTTGACACCAAGCTTCACGATCTTAAGGATGAGCTTTTCAAGCTTCGTTTCCAGCAGGCCATTAACCAGCTCGACAACCCAATGCGCATTAACGCCGTTAAAAAGGATATCGCAAGAATCAAGACTGTTCAGCGTGATATCGAGCTTCACGGCGCTGAGTCGTAATGAAAGGGAGGTTAACTGTAATGGAAGAAAGAAACCTCAGAAAGACGCGTGTAGGCGTTGTCAGCAGCGACAAGATGGATAAGACGGTCGTTGTAACTGTTAAGGATAAGATTAAGCATCCGCTTTATAAGAAGATCGTTAACCGTACAATCAAGTTCAAGGCTCATGACGAGAAGAACGAGTGCGGCATAGGCGACAAGGTATTGATTATGGAAACACGTCCTCTTTCAAAGGACAAGAGATGGCGTGTAGTCGAGATTATCGAGAAAGCCAAATAATTGGCGCAGGTGTAAGGAGGCAAACACTGTGATACAGCAAGAAAGTAACCTCAAAGTTGCCGACAACACCGGAGCGAAGGAGATCAGATGTATCCGAGTTCTCGGTGGTACCGGCAGAAGATACGCCAACATCGGCGACGTTATCGTTGCTTCGGTTAAGAAAGCAACACCCGGCGGCGTCGTAAAGAAGGGCGAGGTTGTAAAGGCAGTAGTTGTTCGTACTGCCAGCGGCGTACGCCGCAACGACGGCACATACATTCGTTTTGACGAGAATGCAGCTGTCATCATCAGAGACGATAAAAACCCAAAGGGCACACGTATTTTTGGACCTGTTGCAAGAGAGCTTCGTGACCATGACTTCATGAAGATCCTTTCACTCGCTCCCGAAGTGCTTTAATCAGGGGGTGCAACTATGAGTAATAAAGTACACGTTAAGACCGGTGATCAGGTCATCGTAATCAACGGTAAGTACCGTGGAGCTAAAGGTAAGGTTCTCCAGGTTGCTCCTTCAGAGGGTAAGGTTATCGTTGAGGGTATTAACATCGTAACAAAGCATGTTAAGCCCAGACAGATGGGTGAGCAGGGAGGCCTTGTAAAGGCTGAGAGCGCACTCTATGCCGATAAGGTACAGCTCGTTTGCCCGAAGTGCGGCAGACCGACAAGAGTCGGCCACGCAGCTAAGGCTGACGGCAAGAAAGATAAGAAACGCATTTGCAAAAAGTGCAACGCGGAATTTTAATAAGGGAGGTACATGACAAATGGCAGCAAGGTTAAAAGAAACCTATGTTAACGAAGCCGCACCGGCTTTGATGAAAAAGTTTGGATACAAGAGTGTCATGCAGATCCCTAAGCTTGATAAGATAGTTATCAATGTTGCTTGCGGCGAAGCAAGAGACAACCCGAAGGTTGTTGACGCAATCGTAAGCGATCTCAGCCAGATCACAGGTCAGAAGCCTGTTCTTTGCAAGGCTAAGAAGTCAGTTGCTAACTTCAAGCTCCGTGAAGGCATGACAATCGGCGTTAAGGTCACACTCAGAGGAGACAGAATGTATGAATTCCTTGACAGATTCTTCAATCTCGCTCTTCCCCGTGTTCGTGACTTCAGAGGAATCAACGCTAACTCTTTTGACGGCCGCGGAAATTATTCCATGGGCATCAAGGAGCAGCTTATCTTCCCCGAAATCGATTATGACAAGGTAGATAAGGTTCGTGGTATGGATATTTGCTTCGTAACCACAGCAAAAACTGACGAAGAGGCTCGTGAGCTGCTTACGCTTATGGGTGCTCCGTTCGAGAAATAAGGAGGTATAATTGTGGCTAAGACATCAATGAAGGTTAAGCAGGCAAAAACTGCAAAGTATTCATCAAGAGCATACAACAGATGCAAGATCTGCGGCAGACCACATGCATATCTTCGCAAGTACGGCGTTTGCCGTATCTGCTTCAGGGAGCTTGCTCATGCAGGTCAGATCCCCGGAGTTAAGAAAGCAAGTTGGTAATTTAGAGTAATTGCATTAAGGAGGTTGACGGTATGCAAACTACAGATTCAATCGCAGATATGTTGACCAGAATTCGCAACGCAAGTTCTGCAAAACATGATTCTGTCAAAATCCCGGCATCTAACATGAAGAAGGCAATTGCTCAGATTCTTGTTGATGAAGGTTATATCAAAGGCTTCAAGGTTGAGGATGACGGAAAGCAGGGCATGATCGAGATCGCCCTCAAGTACGGTCAGAACAAGACCGCAGCCATCACAGGTTTACGCAGAGTTTCAAAGCCCGGTCTGAGAATTTACTCAGGTTGTGAGAAAATGCCGAAGGTCATGAAGGGTCTCGGTATCGCAATCGTTTCCACATCCAAGGGCGTTATGACAGACAAGGACGCACGCAAGGCTAATGTCGGCGGTGAAGTTCTTGCATTCGTTTGGTAAGGGGAGGTGCTGTTAGAATGTCACGTATAGGTAAGTTGCCAATCGCAATTCCTGCAGGCGTTGATGTTACGATCGACGGCAGCACTGTTACCGTAAAGGGACCCCAGGGAACTCTTACCAGAACAGTGCACAGCAATATCGCTGTTGCAGTTGAGAACAACGAGATCGTTGTTACTCGTCCGAATGATGAAAAGCTCAACAGATCTCTTCACGGTCTTACGAGAACACTCGTCGCCAACATGGTTGAGGGTGCTGCTCACGGATACAAGAAGGAGCTTGAGATCAACGGTATCGGTTACCGTGCCGCAATGCAGGGAACACAGCTTGTTATGAATATCGGTTATTCACATCAGGTTATCATGGATCAGCCCGAGGGCATCAAGATCGAGGTTCCCACACCGAACAAAATCGTTATTTCCGGTCCTGACAAGCAGAAGGTAGGTCAGTTTGCCGCTGAAGTACGCGAGAAGCGTCCTCCGGAGCCTTATAAGGGTAAGGGCATCAAGTATGTTGATGAGCATATCCGCCGTAAGGAAGGTAAAGCCGGTAAGGGTGGCAAATAATCTTAATGAAGGAGTGAAAAACTTATGGTTAACAGACCAGACAGTAATAAGGCGAGACTTGCACGCCACCAGAGAGTGCGTAACAAGATCTCCGGCACAGCTCAGTGCCCCCGCCTTGATGTATTCCGCTCATTACAGAACATCTACGCTCAGTTAATAGATGACGAGGCAGGCGTAACACTTGTCAGCGCTTCTACTGTTGAGAAGGATTTCACGGAATACGGCGGAAACAAAGCCGCAGCTCACAAGGTGGGCGAGTTACTCGCACAGCGCGCTAAGGACAAAGGCATCGAAGAATGCGTATTTGACCGCGGTGGCTATATATATCACGGCCGTGTTCAGGAACTGGCCGAAGGCGCCCGTGAGGGCGGCCTCAAGTTCTAAGGTAAGGAGGAATTACTTTTGGCTAAGATTGATGCATCGGCTATGGAACTTACGGAACGCGTTGTTACTATCAACCGTGTTTCTAAGACAGTTAAAGGTGGTCGTATCTTCAAGTTCGCTGCTCTTGTAGTTGTCGGCGACGGCAACGGAACAGTCGGCTTCGGTATCGGTAAGTCGGGCGAAGTTCCGGATGCTATCCGCAAGGGTATCGAGGATGCGAAGAAGAACCTTATTAAAGTTTCTCTCAGAGGAACAACTATTCCTCATGAGATCATCGGTAAATACGGCGCAGGCGTTGTACTTCTCAAGCCGGCTGCTCCCGGTACCGGTGTTATCGCAGGCGGTCCGGTTCGTGCTGTCGTTGAGTCCGTCGGAATCAAGGACATTCGTTCAAAGGCACTGCGTTCAAACAATCCGTGCAATGTAGTCAGAGCTACTATTGACGGTCTTTCAAAACTCCGCAATGTTGACGAGGTTGCAGCAGTTCGTGACAAGTCAGCTAAGGAAATTTTAGGTTAAGGAGGGCGGTACAAATGGCAGATGTACAGGTAAAGCTCGTTAAGAGCTTGATCGGCAGCAAAAAGGACCAGATTGCCACCGCTCATGCACTTGGTCTTCATAAGATCGGAGATGTTTCGGTTCAGCCGAACAATCCGCAGACACTCGGCAAGGTGAAGAAAATTCAGCACCTTATCGATGTAACCGAAGCATAAGCAAGGAGGTGCGAATTATGAAGTTGCACGAACTTTCACCGGCGCCCGGCTCAACAAAGGAGCGCAAGCGTATCGGTAGAGGTGCAGGTTCCGGTCAGGGTAAAACTGCAGGCAAGGGCCATAAGGGTCAGAAAGCCAGAGCAGGTCGCGGTATGCGCCCGGGCTTTGAAGGCGGCCAGATGCCTTTACAGAGACGTCTTCCCAAGAGAGGTTTCAACAATATATTCCGCAAAGAGATTATTGCTCTCAATGTTAAGGATCTCGAAAAGAAGTTTGACAACGGCGCAGTTGTTGATACCGACGCTCTCAGAGCGGCAGGTCTTGTCAAGAATTCTTTCGACGGTGTAAAGATCCTTGGTAACGGCGAGCTTACTAAGAAGCTCACAGTTAAAGCTAACGCATTCTCAGAGTCTGCGAAGCAGAAGATCGAGGCTGCGGGCGGAATTGCAGAGGTGATTTGAAATGTTGAGGACGCTTGCCAACGCATGGAAAATCGCAGATCTTCGTAAGAAAATTTTATTCACGGCTCTTATTGTTCTGATTTTCAGAATCGGTGCAGCCATTCCCGTTCCGTTTGTCGCAGCGGGTGCTAACGGCATCTTCTCCGACTCACAGATGTCAGGAACATTCATGGAATACCTGAACATGATGACAGGTAACGCTTTTAACTACGGTACGATTTTCGCAATGTCAATCACACCGTACATTAACAGCTCCATTATAGTTCAGTTGTTGACAGTTGCTATTCCCGCTCTCGAGCGTCTTTCAAAGGACGGCGAGGAGGGACGCAAGAAGATCGCAACGATCACCCGTTATGTAACGGTCGGTCTTGCTCTTCTTCAGAGTACAGCTTACTATTTCTACCTTCGCGGTAATAATTATCTTCTTATGAAAGACATCGGCGTATTTGCCGATATCTTCCAGGCACTTGTTATTATCCTCTGCTTCTCCGCAGGATGTGCACTCATCATGTGGCTCGGCGAGCAGATCAATGACAAGGGAATCGGCAACGGAATCTCAATCATTCTTTTCGCCGGTATCGTTGCGAGAATCCCGTCGATCATCGCTTCTCTTTTCGACGCAAACGGCGGTTACTTCTCATACGGCGGCGTTTATGCAGTCCTTTCCGTTGTAGTTGCGATTTGCATGATTCTCATGATCGCCTACATCGTTTGGATGGATAACGCTGAAAGAAGAATTCCTGTTCAGTACGCAAAGAGAGTTGTCGGCCGCAAGATGTATGGCGGACAGAGCACACATATTCCTATCAAGGTCAATATGTCAGGTGTTATGCCGATCATCTTCGCTTCGTCAATCCTCTCGCTTCCTCCGACAATCAACCTTTTTGTCGGCGCAAAGGAAGGCGACGGCTGGTATGACCATTTCTTCAAGTTCTTCTCAAGCTCAAGCTGGATCTATGTGATTTTGTATTTCCTTCTTATAATCTTCTTCGCATATTTCTATGCTTCAATTCAGTACAACCCCATCGAGATGGCTAACAACATCCGCAAGAACAGCGGTGCAATTCCGGGTATCCGTCCCGGTAAGCCGACCTCCGATTATATTCAGAAAATCCTGTCAAGAATTACCTTGCTCGGTGCTCTCCTTCTTTCGGTCGTTGCGCTCTTCCCGCTTCTGTTCTCGCTTATCACATCAGCTTGCGGTAAGCCGATGAATGTTTCCCTCGGCGGTACTTCGATCATCATCCTTGTCGGTGTTGCTATCGAAACGGTTAAGCAGCTTGAGTCCCAGATGATGATGCGTCATTACAAGGGATTCCTTGACTAATCAAAAAGGAGTTAATTATGAAATTAATTCTTCTCGGCGCCCCGGGCGCAGGTAAGGGCACTCAGGCAGAGGTCATCTGCAAGGCTCTCAATATTCCTGCGATCTCAACGGGCAATATAATCCGTGAAGCCCTCGCACAGGGCACGGAGATGGGACTCAAGGCAAAGTCCTTCATGGACGCAGGTCAGCTCGTTCCCGATGATGTCGTTATCGGCATCATCAAGGAAAGACTTGCTAAGGACGACTGTGCAAACGGTTTTATCCTTGACGGTTTCCCGCGCACGATCCCTCAGGCGGAAGCTCTCGACGCTATGGGCATTATCATTGACAGGGTCATAGATATCGAGGTTCCCGACGAGAAGATCGCTGCAAGAATGTCGGGCAGACGAGTCTGCAAGGCTTGCGGCTCCTCATATCACCTGGAGTATAAAGCTCCGAAGGCGGAGGGAGTATGCGACGCTTGCGACGGTGAACTTATTCAGCGTAAGGACGACGCTCCCGAAACGGTTCTTGACAGACTTGCTGTTTATCACAAGCAGACAGAGCCGCTTAAAGATTTCTATTCTAAGAAGGGCATTCTCAGAATAGTTGAAGGCCAGGAGGAGATCGCCGACACATCGGCGCTCACACTTAAGGCATTGGAGGATTAAGCATGATAGTGCTCAAAACGAACAGGGAGCTTGCTCTCATGAGAGAGGCTTGCATCATTTCGGCAGGAGCATTAAAGTTGGCAGGAGAGGCTGTCGAGCCGGGTGTTACTACGGCGGAGATAGACAAAATAGCCTATGATTATATTATCAAGTGCGGCGCAACGCCAAACTTCCTTAATTACAGCGGCTATCCTGCCACCGCATGCATTTCCATAAACGATGAGGTTATTCATGGAATACCCAGCAAGAAGCGTGTTATCGAAGAGGGCGACATCGTAAGCATAGACTTAGGCGCAGCCCTTGAGGGCTTTAACGGCGACAATGCTGCTACTTTCGCTGCCGGAGCGATAAGCTCCGAGGCGAAGCGGCTGTGCGACACAACAAAGGAGAGCCTGTTTTTAGGCATCGAAAAGGCTGTCGCAGGCGGCAGAATCGGCGATATAGGCTCGGCGATACAGCGCCATTGCGAGTCAAGAGGCTATTCCGTAGTCCGTGAATTTGTCGGACACGGAGTCGGTCACAAGCTCCATGAAGACCCAAGTGTTCCGAATTACGGAACCCCCGGAAGGGGAGTTCGCCTGTTGCCGGGCATGACGATCGCAATTGAGCCGATGATTAACCTCGGCAAGGCAGATGTCAGGACGCTGCCGGACGGATGGACAGTAAAAACCCGTGACGGCAAGCTGTCGGCGCACTTTGAACACACGGTGGCTATAACACCGAGCGGTCCAAAGATACTCACTCTGCTTTAAGGAGGTGCAGTATATGTCAAAACAGGATATGCTTGAGCTTGAAGGTGTTGTTGTTGAGGCATTGCCGAACGCAATATTTCAGGTAGAGCTCGAAAACGGACACAAGATTTTAGCACATATTTCCGGTAAGCTCAGAATGAACTACATTCGTATCCTTCCCGGAGACAAGGTGACGGTCGAAGTTTCGCCATATGACCTCACCAAAGGAAGAATAACATGGCGATCAAAATAAGCTAAGGCTAATTTTTCAAGGAGGGCATTCAAATGAAAGTCAGACCTTCTGTAAAGAAAATTTGCGAGAAGTGCAAGATTATTAAGCGCAAGGGAAAAATCATGGTTATCTGTGAAAATCCCAAGCACAAACAGCGTCAGGGCTAATCCGACGCAAACCATTTATGGAGGTGCAACTGAGAAATGGCGCGTATATCAGGTGTTGACTTGCCGAGAGAGAAGAGAATCGAAATCGCTCTTACTTATATCTACGGCATCGGTCGTAAAACTGCCGGCGACATTATCGCAGCTACAGGCGTAAATCCTGACATCAGAGTCAAGGATCTGTCGGAAGACGATGTAGCAAAACTGCGTGAGTATATTGACCACAACGTTAAGGTTGAGGGTGATCTTCGCAGAGAGACCGCTTTTGATATCAAGAGACTTATCGAAATCGGTTGTTATCGTGGCGTACGCCACAGAAAGGGTCTGCCCGTTAGAGGACAGCGATCAAAGACAAACGCACGTACACGCAAGGGTCCGAAGAAGACTATTGCTAACAAGAAGAAGTAATTAGGAGGGATAATATGGCACCTAAGGGTTCCGCTAAGAAGGGCACTGCCACTCGCAGACGCCGTGAACGAAAGAACATTGAACGCGGCGCAGCTCATATCCAATCCACCTTCAACAATACTATCGTTACCATCAGTGACACACAGGGCAACGCAGTATCATGGGCAAGCGCTGGTGAGATGGGCTTCAGAGGTTCAAAGAAGTCAACTCCGTTCGCAGCTCAGACCGCTGCCGAGACTGCTGCTAAGATCGCTATCGAGCATGGTATGAAGACAGTTGAGGTTTACGTTAAGGGTCCGGGAGCAGGACGCGAGGCTGCAATCAGAGCATTGCAGACCGCAGGCTTGGAAGTAAGCCTTATCAAGGATGTTACTCCGATCCCGCACAACGGCTGCCGTCCGCCGAAGAGAAGACGTGTATAATTCAGAAGAAGGAGGATATTGATATGGCAAGAAATATGCAGCCTATTGCTAAGCGTTGCAAGGCTCTCGGCATTTCTCCGGCTGTTATGGGTTACAAGAACAAGGAAACAAAACGCAACCCCAAAGGTCAGATGAGAAGAAAGAAGTCCGAGTATGCTCTTCAGCTCAACGAGAAGCAGAAGGTTAAGTTCATATATGGTATGCTTGAGAAGCAGTTCTATTCATATTATGAAAAGGCAACAAAGATGCAGGGCAAAGCAGGTGAAAATCTCCTTGTTCTTTGCGAACGCCGTCTTGACAATGTTGTTTTCCGTCTCGGATTTGCAGCAACCCGTCGTCAGGCTCGTCAGTTCGTTTCACACGGTCACTTCACCATCAACGGCAAGCGTGTAGACATTCCGTCATACATGGTTAAGCCGGGCGAGGTTATCTCCGTTTGCGAGAACAGCAGATCAAGCGCTGTTTTCACCGAGCTTACAGGTGAAAAGGCTCCGGTTGTTCTTCTTCCGAAGTGGCTGGAGAAGACAGATGATCCGTTTACCGGTAAGGTTATCGCTATGCCGTCCCGTGACGATATAGACTACCCCGTTGAGGAGCATCTCATCGTCGAGCTTTATTCAAAATAATTAACCGTATACTTAATACAACAAGGAGGGTTTTGAATGATTGGCATAGAAAAACCAAGAATCGAAACAGCCGATGTTTTACCTGACGGTACTTACGGTAAATTTGTAGTAGAACCTTTGGAGAGAGGCTACGGCACAACTCTGGGCAACAGCCTCAGACGAGTTCTCCTTTCTTCATTGCCGGGCTACGCAATAACTTCCGTCAAGATCGACGGAATTCTTCACGAGTTTTCAACGATCCCGGGCGTCAAGGAGGACGTTACGGAAATCGTTCTTAACTTGAAGAGCGTAATCCTTAAAATTCACGGCGATGGTCCCAAGACCATG
The DNA here is from genome assembly GCA_963625295.1 of Bacteroides faecis. GTDB lineage: Bacteria > Bacillota > Clostridia > Oscillospirales > Acutalibacteraceae > CAG-488. The sequence continues at coordinate 14,728 of CAVFTC010000018.1, read as the reverse complement.
TACGTTGATGTTAAAGGTGAAGGTGAAATCACCGCAGGCTCCTTCAAGACCGATTCCGATGTTGAGATCCTTAATCCCGATCTTCACATCGCTTCTCTTGACAGCGACGCTCATGTGGTAATGGAGTTGACATGCAACAACGGTCGAGGCTACGACTCTGCCGAAAGAAACAAGCAGTATCTTCAGCCGCCGATTGGCGTAATTGCTATCGACTCGATCTATTCACCGGTATTAAAGGTAAATTACACAGTCGAGAACACACGTGTCGGCCAGATAACCGACTATGATAAGCTGACACTTGAGGTGTGGACAAACGGCACAATTTCCGCTAAGGAAGCCGTTTCTCTGGGCGCCAAGATCCTCAACGAGCATCTCAGTCTTTTCGGAGATCTCTCTGATGAGGCTTTTGAAACTGAGATAATGGTTGAGAAGAGCAAGAATGGCAAGGAAAAAGTCTTGGAGATGACCATTGAGGAACTTGACCTGTCTGTGCGCTCTTTTAACTGCTTGAAGAGAGCAGGAATCAATACAGTAGAGGACTTGATCGGTAAGTCCGAGGACGATATGATGAAGGTTCGTAACCTTGGCAGAAAGTCGCTTGACGAGGTCGTTGCAAAGCTTGCTTCCCTCGGATACGATCTTCGCAGGGAAGACGACTGATCGTCAAAGCTGTAATTAAATCAAACAACACTAACGGTAAAGGAGTGACTTTTAATGCCAGGAGCCAGAAAGCTTGGAAGAGCAAGTGACCATCGTAAGTCAATGCTCAGAGGCATGGTAACATACCTTTTAGAGAACGGCAGAATAGAGACCACCGTTACGAGAGCAAAGGAAGTCCGTGCAATGGCTGAGAAAATGATTACCATTGCTAAGGATAACACCCTTCATTCAAGAAGACAGGTTTTAGCATACGTTACCAAAGAGGACGTTGTTAAGAAGCTTTTTGATGAGATTGCCCCGAAATATAAGGACGTAAACGGCGGTTATTGCCGCATTATTAAGACAGGTGCTCGCCGTGGCGATGCTGCTGAAATGTGCATCATCGAGCTGGTTGACACCGAGTCGAAATAATCAGGTATAAATCCGTATAAATCAACGGCAGACACGAACTGTGCCTGCCGTTTTTCCATTTTTTAAAGCAACACCGCACAGTTGATTTATGCGGTATTGCCTGATTTTTTATCGAGCTTTTTTATTTTTCTTCATAGGCTTCGCTGACGGGGACGGGAACGGTTCTGTCGTAGCAGGAGAAGATATTGTCAACAAACTTTTTCTCCGGCTTCCTTGTAATAAGGCTGACGACGGGAACTATAACGAGCGAGGCAAGCATTGCAAATGCGCCGCAGTTGACGGGGCTTTGAATGATCGTCGGGAAGTGAGAGCCGAGGAACATATTGACAATCATGATACCCGAGCCCCAGATGAAGCTGACTGCGCAGGCGGTCTTTGTGACCCTTTTCCAGTACAGGCTGTAGAGGAACGGAGCGAGGAATGAGCCTGCAAGCGCACCCCACGAAAGACCCATCAGCTGAGCGATGAACGAGCTTTTGCTCTTGAATTGAACAACGGCGATAACTGCCGAAATAACGATGAACACAAGGACGAAGGCACGGATTATTATAAGAGTGCTTTTTTCGTTCTTTTTCTTTGAGAGCGGAACGATGAAATCAAGCGTCAGCGTTGAGCTTGAGGTGAGAACGAGCGATGAAAGCGTCGACATTGAAGCGGAAAGAACAAGGATAAGCGTGATTCCGATGATGAGCGGAGAAAGGTTTGAAAGCATCGTCGGGATTATCTCGTCGTAGCCCTTCGACGCAACATCAACATTGAAGATTCTTCCGAAGCCGCCGAGGAAATAGCAGCCGCCGGCAACAATGATTGCGAACAGGGTCGAAATGACTGTGCCCGTGCGGATAGAGTGCTCGCTCTTTATCGAATAGAATTTCTGAACCATCTGCGGCAGTCCCCATGTGCCGAGCGAGGTCAGCAGTATAACTCCCGCAAGACCGGCAGGGTCGGGTCCGAAGAATGAAGCAAACGCACCGGGGACGGTCGAGGCGGCAGGGTCGTTCACCTGAGCAAGGGCGGCGAGAGAGCCGTTGAAGCCGCCGTGAATCTTGAGCACGGAGTAAATAATAACAACGATTCCGACGAGCATGATTATTCCCTGAATAAAATCGTTGATCGCCGTTGCCATGTAGCCTCCGGCGATGACATAAACCGCCGTCAGCAGAGCCATGATCGCAATGCACACGGCGTAGTCAACATTAAACGCCATTTCAAATAGACGGGAAAGTCCGTTGTAAAGCGACGCTGTGTACGGAATGAGAAAAACGAAAATTATCAGCGAGGTTGCAAGCTTGAGAGCGTTGCTGTCAAAGCGTGAGCCGAAGAACTGCGGCATGGTTGCCGAGCTGAGATGCTGGGTCATGACCCTTGTTCGCCTGCCGAGAACTACCCATGCAAGCAGCGAACCGATGAATGCGTTGCCAAGACCGATCCATGTTGAAGCAACGCCGAATTTCCAGCCGAACTGTCCGGCATAGCCGACGAAAATAACCGCCGAAAAATACGATGTACCGTAAGCGAAAGCGGTCAGCCACGGACCAACGCTTCTGCCGCCGAGGACGAAGCCGTTGACATCGGTCGCACTCTTTCGGCAGTAAATGCCTACGCCGATCATGACAGCGAAAAAGGCGACGAGTAAAATGATTTTGATTGCCATAAAATAAACCTCCCAAAAAATAAACGGCCTTGACCGCAGCTGATCAAGACCGTCTGTTTTTCAAACGAATTATCGCTTTGAAAGGCTGAACAGACAGTCACAAATATAGTAATAACAGTAATGGCTATGCTTCATAACCGCCGCTCCTTTCAAAAAGATGAGCCTATTATATACTACATTTTTCGTCTTGTCAACACTTTAAAGCGCTAAAATATAAAAATTTTTACTGTTTTTTTATTTTTCGATGATTTTTTGCATTACTGTCAGCAGGAAATATACCGAAACCGACATTTTATGGCGGCAAAGCGTGAAGAATAGCTTCCAATGAAGCGGTAAAAATCGCATATCGAGACTTTTGTATGCCTTTTCATACCTCGGCGTTGAAAGAAATTTTCTGATATTTTTAATTCTCGCCGTGTGTCCGTCGGGGTTGAGCAGCTCGGTCAAGCCCAAGCCTATCATGCTCATACAAATGCGATTGCCAAGCGCACCGGAAAATTCATCCGGCAGACCGTTTGCCCGAATATAGATCTCCATTCGGTCGTAAAGCTCGTTCCATTGCGAGAAAAGCCTTGGCTTGTAGCTCCTCGTCAGGGAGCTGTCGTTGTCCTTTCGGTAGTGATTGAACGGGCTGTTGATGAACGCCGCACTGTGAACAAAGCCGAAGTATTGCAGATTAAAGAGAGCGTCCTCCGTGCCGATAAGCTTTGTATCGACAAATTCAAGCCCGTTTTCTTTGATAATATCGGCTCTGTAAAGCTTGCCCCAAGCCGTGGCGAGTGAATCCGCATTGCTCGGATCGGCTGTTTCCTTGCCGTAAAGTCCCGCCATTCGTCTGTGAAGCTCACGGCAGCCGTTTTCATCGAATATTTTGTCCGAATCAAATATTTTCTTCTCGTCCGCACGATCCGGAAATTCACGGACATAGCCCCACATAACAACATCGGCGTCGTTTTTCTCCGCCACGCTTACCGCTGCTTCAACCGTTTTCAGGTCAAGCCAATCGTCGCCGTCGAGAAAAACAATGTATTTGCCCGTTGCGGCATGGATTCCCGTGTTCCTCGCACCCGAAAGCCCCTGATTTTTCTGCGAAATCAGCTTTATTCTCTCGTCCTTTTCGGCGTAAGACAAAATAACGGCGGCGCTCCTGTCGGGAGTACCGTCGTCAATGCAGATTATTTCAAGGTCGGCATAGGTCTGACCGATAACGCTTTCAAGGCATTTCGGCAGATATTTTTCAACATTATAAACGGGAATGATTATGCTGACTCTATCCATGATTTACGATTCCTTTTTCTTGAAAATAAGGAGCTTGCTGAAGAAATAGTTGAGTATAACAACGAGCACACTGGCAATGATTTTTGCAAGCATTCCCTTCGTTCCGAAAAGCTCCTGATCCATGCCGAGCTTAACGAGAAGCGGAACGCCGAACCATTCAATGCAGCCGGTCGCAAGCCTTGCGGCAATGAACGAGCCAAGCTCCTTGATTACGACATCGCCCTTCCAGCTCTTGCTGTCGAATACCCACAGCTTGTTGGTGACGAAAGCGAAAAGAACCGCCGCAACCCAGGAAAGAACATTCGCAACCGCAACCTGAACATCGTTGTTGTCGAACATTTTTTCGACTATTCGCACAAAGAGCGCATAGCTTGCCCACGAAACGACCGTTGTCAGCACGCCGAAAACAAGGTACATGAAAACCTCACGGTTGAGCACCTTGCGGCAGATATCAACTATCTTTTCGTTTTTGATATGCTTTGCGATGAAGCTATTGATGCTGTCGAATATTTTATCCATAAGCTTATACCTTTATTTCCACATTCATTCCAAGAATGTCCTTGTATTTTTCGGTTATCGGTCTGATGAAGTTTTCAACGAATTCCTCGGTCTGCTGAGGCGCTCTGCCGACATAAAGCTCGGGCTTCATGATAGCCTTGAGCTGCTCAAGCGTAACGCCGAAGGCTGGGTCGTTTGCGATTCTTTCGAGCAGATCGTTTTCGCCGCCGTCCTGCTTGACGACCTTGCCGGCAGCCATTGAGTGAACACGAATCTTCTCGTGAAGCTCCTGACGGTCGCCGCCTCGCTTGACCGCCTCCATCATGATGTTTTCGGTTGCCATGAACGGAAGCTCCGCCATGAGGTGCTTTTCAATCATTTTGGGATAAACAACCAGACCGTCGGTAACATTGATATAAATTTCAAGAATTGCGTCGGTGGCAAGAAATGCCTCAGCAACGCTGATTCTCTTGTTCGCCGAGTCATCGAGCGTGCGCTCAAACCACTGCGTTGCCGCCGTTATCGTCGGGTTCATGACATCTGCCATAACATAGCGTGCGAGCGAGGATATTCTTTCGCTTCTCATCGGGTTGCGCTTGTATGCCATTGCCGATGAGCCGATTTGATTTTTCTCGAAGGGTTCTTCAACCTCCTTGAGGTGCTGCAGAAGACGGAGGTCGTTTGTGAATTTTGCCGCAGACTGGGCGATGTTTGAGAGCGCGAAAAGCACCTGAGTGTCAACCTTTCTTGAATAGGTTTGACCTGAAACGGGATAAAAATCACTGAAGCCCATTTTTTCGGTAATTTTTTTGTCGAGAGCCTTGACCTTGTCGGTGTCGCCCTCGAAAAGATCCATGAAGCTTGCCTGAGTGCCTGTCGTACCCTTTGAGCCGAGCAGCTTCATCTGAGAAATTTGAAATTCAAGCTGCTCATAGTCAAGCAGAAGATCGTTGAGCCAAAGCGAAGCCCTCTTGCCGAGCGTTGTCGGCTGAGCCGGCTGAAAATGAGTGAAGCCGAGACACGGAAGATCCTTGTATTCCAGCGCAAATTTTGAGAGCTTGTCCATAAGATTGACAAGCTTTTTGCGGATAAGCTTCATCGCTTCGGTCATAGTAATAATATCGGTGTTGTCGCCGACATAGCAGGAGGTCGCTCCGAGGTGGATAATTCCCTTTGCCTGCGGGCACTGAACGCCGTAAGCGTAAACATGGGACATGACATCGTGACGAACAAGCTTTTCACGCTCGGTCGCAACATCATAGTTGATATCCTCGGCGTGAGCCTTCAGCTCGTCAACCTGCTCCTGAGTTATATTCAGCCCAAGCTCCATCTCGCTCTCGGCGAGTGCAATCCACAGCCTGCGCCATGTCTTGAACTTGAAATCGGGCGAAAAGAGATATTGCATCTCCTTGCTTGCGTAGCGTGAATTAAGCGGGGTTTCGTAGGTGTTTTTCATATATAAATCCTCGTTTCAACAATATACGATAATTATAATACCTTTAGAGCAATGTGTCAATGGCTCTTGACATAAGTTGCAAAAAGGGTCTATAATGTGAAAAAAGGAAGTGTTATAATGTCTGAAAGAAGTGAAAAGGCGGTTGAGCTTTTTAAAAGCGGTTACAACTGCTCTCAGGCTGTTTTTGCCGCATATGCCGATCTGTTCGGCTTTGACGAGGATACTGCGCTCAAGGTTTCGGCAGGGCTTGGCGGCGGAGTCGGCCGCTCCCGTGAGGTTTGCGGAACGGTTTCTGCTGCGGCAATGCTCATCGGCATGAAATACGGCGCAACGGACGGCGACGATTCGGAGGGTAAAAAGCTCTGCTACTTCAAGGTGCAGGAGTTTATTGCCGAGTTCAAAAAGGTTAATCCGTCAATCGTTTGCCGTGAGCTTCTCGGACTTTCAAACGGCGAGAATTCTCAGCCCAAGCCCGACGAGCGCAACGAACACTACTATAAAAAACGCCCGTGCGTTCAGCTCGTGGAGGACAGCGCACTGGCTTTGGAAAAAATTTTATTTTAAGGGGTTGTTTTAAATGGGATGCAGCGGAGATTGCTCAAGCTGTTCTTCAAGCTGCGGTGAAAGCAAGGATCTTCATGTTCCTTGCAACGAATACAGCAGCGTTAAAAAGGTTATCGGAGTTGTCAGCGGTAAGGGCGGCGTAGGAAAGTCGCTTGTTACCTCAATGCTCACTACGGCAATGCAGGTCAAGGGCAATGCCTGCGGAATTCTTGATGCGGATATAACCGGCCCATCGATTCCCAAGGCCTTCGGTCTGAAAGGACCCGCAATGCAGAACGAGATGGGACTCCTTCCGGCAAAGACAAAAACCGGAATAGAGGTCATGTCGATAAACCTGCTTCTTGATAAGGAGGATCAGCCCGTTGTTTGGAGAGGTCCCGTTATATCGGGCGTTATTCAGCAGTTCTGGAGCGAGGTTTTTTGGGGCGATGTTGATTATATGTTTGTCGATATGCCTCCGGGAACGGGCGATGTTGCGCTGACGGTGTTCCAGTCGATTCCCGTTGACGGAATCGTTATCGTCACCACGCCGCAGGATCTTGTCACGATGATTGTTAAGAAAGCCGTTAACATGGCGAACATGATGAACATTCCTATCCTCGGAATTGTTGAGAACATGAGCTACCTTGAATGCCCCGACTGCGGAAAGAAAATTTCCGTTTTCGGCGAGAGCAAGCTGGACGAGGTCGCAAAGGAGCTTAACATTCCCGTGCTTGCAAAGCTTCCAATCAAAAGCGAGATCGCTTCCCTTGTCGATAAGGGCGCAGTTGAGCTTGCCGAGGTAAAGGAGCTTTACGACGCAGCGGACAGGATAAAGGAAATGCTGAAATAAAACAGAATCGCCGCATTCGGTCAGGCAAGCCGAGTGTGGCGATTTTTTTGCTTTGGCAGCCGTCAAATCAGCGGTTGCCCATTTTATTTTCACGGATATATATCGCAATGGCGGTCATGTCGTCACGCTGCTTCCCGAGCTTGCGTTCGCATGCCGAGTTGACGATAAGCTCCGCCAGCTCACGGGGAGAACGCTTTATGTCCCAAAGCTTCAACTCCTGCGTGATCCAGCCGTTGCAATCGCCGAGAATTCCGTCGGAGATCATAAGAATTATATCGCCGTTCTCGGGCTTTGCCGTTGCCTTGGAGAATTCAATTTCACGCAGAATCCCTATCGGCAGCGACGCCTGCTCAAGCGAAGCAACGCTGTCACGGTGGCGGATAAAGGTTGCCGCTGCCCCGGCTTTCATGAAATCCGTTCGCCCTGTGTAAAGGTCAATGCAAACCACATCGAGCGTGGCAAGGGATTCGTCCGAGCTTTTCACAAGCAGGGCGGAGTTGGCGATCGGCAGGGCGCAGTCGAAGCTCAGTCCCGACTTAACGAGCTTGGAAAAAATTTCCGCCGCCATCGCCGAATCGACCGCCGCACGGCTGCCCGTTCCCATTCCGTCGCTGAGGACGGTTATGTGTCTCCCGTTCTCGTCCCGAAAGCTCCTGTAATAATCGCCGCAAACCTTAATGTCGTCTGCGGAGCGGCCGCAAGCTCCGATTTCGACATCATAGATCATTTTCTGGCGAAATTTCATCAGGCATTCGCTCCCGTCGTAATCAATGTCGGGAATATCAAGCGCAGCACCCGTAGCCATTGATAGAGCGTCGGTGAATCGGGTTATGTTGAAATTATCTCTCGGCGTTGAGGCTTTAAGCTCGACGCTTATTCTCCCGAATTTGTCAAGATAGCTTTCGCAGCCGAGCACGGTAAGCCCCGATTCCTTTGCCTCCTCTGCGCAGATGTCCGAAGCCTCGGCGTTGAGGTTCAGATCCTCGTCAAATTCGCAGGCAATATCACGCAGAATATCCGCCATGCTTTTGAACTGGTCGGACATAAGGCTCTGCATTTGGTCAACCTTGCCCTGTGCGCCGAGCGACGCAACATAGCTCATATATCGCAGCGAGATTTTTTGTTTCATCTCGTCGAAGCAATAGCAGGCTTCGGAAAAATTCTTCGGAAAGTGCGTTTCGCCGAGCGATGCACGGTCGCTCAAGGCTCTGGCAATTCTGTCAATTGTCTCCTCGCTCGGACGGCGCACCTCGTCACGGCAGCTGCCTTTTAAATCGCAGCTGTCGCAAACCTTGTTCCATGCCGACCTTACGGCGAGTCGCAGCTCACGCTCATGCTGAGGAGCAAGTGTGCGCTGAACCGTGTCCACGCAGTCCGAAAGCTCGGTTATCGCCTGCGACGCCTCGGCGAGGCGGCGTGTCAGCACACGGCTGTTGTCGCTTTTTATATAAACGGGAACGGGGAGATTGACCTTTTCACTGAGAAAAGAAAAAAATCCGTCGGGCAAAAGCAGAAATACCGCAGCGGCAACAACTCCTTCCGCAACGGCGAGATATGCTTTGAGCGAGGAGTCGATCAACGCGCAGACGGCAACGCAGCCTACAAAGCCGGCAGCCGAAAAATATTTGTTCCTGCGTGAAAGCTCGCCGCACAAAAGCCCCGAAAGCGCATAGCCTGCCGGGAGGAATGAAGCTTCGCCGCTCAGCCCGACGCATATCCCAACGCAAACGCCGGCAAGCGTTCCGCCGTTGCCGCTTTTCAGCCTGCCCAGCAGGAGGATTATAAAGGAAAAAATCACGCCGACAAAAGAGAAGCTCAGCACGGTGTATTTGTAAAACGGCATGAGCAAAAAGCCGACCGACAGCAGCGTTATCATGAACTCCTTTGTCGTGAAGCGTGCAAAGCTTTTTTCGCCGAACATAAGCGAAGTCCCTTGAACGAAAATATATGTGCCGACGCAGCAAAGTATGGATTCATAAATGATCGTAATAAATGTTTCAAGCTCAAAACCCGTTGCGAACATGATTGCACCGCTGATGATGAGCATACTCAAAAAAGAATTTATATACGGTGTGAGCTTTGTCAGCTCCGGATCAAAATACCGTGAGCAAACCTCGTTTATCAAGCAGCAGAAGAACGCAACGGCAAAATATTTCACCGTGTCGGTCGCGTCGAAGAACACAAATGAGCCTATCGCTGTTCCTGCCGCTGCGGCAACGCATTGCACGCCCGAAAGCGAAGCGACGAGCGATATCGAAAAGGGTGAAACTGTTCCCGTGACGAAAGGGTTCATCAGCAAGAAACCGAAAATGAACGACAGAACAGTTTTTATAACGGGCTTAAATTGCAGCTTCGGCTGCTTTTCGTCGGATTTTACGCTGATAAAATTTTTTACTCTTGTTTTCAACATAATTTTTTTCTCCCTGCTTTTCAATGGTTGCCTATATTTTATAACCCAAGGTCGAAAAAACAGGTCGAAAGAGGAGGAGGGTTTAAAGGAACATTTGAGGAACTTTGAAAATAAACAGCGTTTTATCTTGTTTTTTGTCCCCGATATATGATAATATATATAAAAGCAGTGCCGCACAATTGTGGTGCACTCCTTGCTTGAATTTTTTCGGAATTGAGGATTTTTATGGATAATGAAAAACGCACCGAGCGTGACGATCTTATAATAGGAAGAAATGCCGTTTCGGAGGCGCTCAAAAGCGGCAGAGCCATTGATACCCTGCTTGTCGCAAGAGGTGAGCGCAACGGCTCAATCGGGCAGATACTTGCCAAGTGCCGTGACCTCGGAATCGTCATCAAAGAGGTTGACAGAAAAAAGCTTGATACGCTTTGCAATTCTTCGACCCATCAGGGCGTTGCCGCTTATGCCGCTTCTCACGAATACGCAAGCATGGACGATGTTTTTGCGCTCGCCGAGGAGAGGGGCGAAAAGCCTTTCATTATAATATGCGACGAGCTTGAAGATCCGCACAATCTCGGCGCAATTCTCAGAACCGCCGAAGCGACGGGAGTTCACGGCGTTATTATTCCCAAAAGGCGAAACGCTTCCCTGAGCTATGTTGTCGGCAAAGCGTCGGCAGGAGCGGTCGAATATGTTCCCGTCGTCAGGGTCGCAAATCTTGCGCAGACAATGGAGGAGCTTAAAGAAAAGGGAATCTGGTTCTACGGAGCGGACATGGACGGTGAAAGCTGGTGCGGCGTTGATTATGACGGCGGTGTGGGTCTTGTTATCGGTTCCGAGGGCAAAGGAATCAGCCGCCTTGTTAAAGAAAAATGCGATTTCATCGTGTCAATGCCGATGAAAGGGAAAATAAATTCACTTAATGCTTCCGTTGCGGCAGGCGTGCTCATGTACGAGGTCGCAAGGCAGCGGTCGGGAATCAAAGCTAAGGGGTGAGAGCCTTGTCAGATTTAACAAACGAGCAGCTCATGGAGCTGATTGAAAAAATCAAAGAAAAAAACGGCGGCGAGAGCGATGCGAAAAACTGGCCGCAGGAGGATATCGAACGCCTGCTTGAGTTGACAAACAGAGGTAAGCAGCTTGAAGAGCTTGACCGTGAGGTCGAGGAGAAATCTGACGAGCAAGCTCCTGTTGATGATGAGCCGGAGACGACCTCCGAGGTCGAGCAGGAACAGCCCGAGCCGGTCGAAAATACGGAGTCTGAGGCCGAAGAAATGCCGGAACAGCAGACTGCCGAAAACGAGCTTGACGATGATGATTTTGAAGCTGAAAGCCTTGAAAATGCAGTAAAATTTTTGACGGGTGAGCTTCAGCCGCAAAAGGATGAGGGCAGAAGGGCGATAGAAATTTCCGAAGCGCACGAGAGCACGGACGGCGACGATAGGCTCAGATCAATAATGAACGATGTCGCTCCGGTCAAGAAAGAGAGCGCTCTTGCCTCGGCAAAAAAAAGCTTCTCGTCTCTGACGAAAAAAATAAAAAGCTCCGGCGCAAAGCTCTTTTCTTCCTTTAAAAGCAGGGATGAAAAGCCGCAGGAGGATTTTGAAGAGGAATTCGAGGAGGAGCTTGAGCTTCCGGAGGATGAGGACGGCGAAATCCTTCCCGAAACCGACGACGAAAGAACTAAGCAGCTTACCGCCGACGAAGAAACAAAAAAGATTTGTATTGACAAGCCCGGAATCGTAATAAAAAAGGGCGAGGCTCAGGAGGATCTGGAGGGTGCGCCGATAATCATGTCGGCAGAGGATGTGCTTAGGGACGAAAAAAAGGCCGAGGGCGAAGCGCACACAGCTAACGATTTCCAAAGCAAGATTCGTGACGCCGAGCTTGGCGGTCAAATGGTTTTCACCGGAATGGAAACGGACGACGAAACGCCCGAGCAGATAGATGAGAGCGAAGCGGAAAAGGAGCTTTTTGAAAAAAGAAAAGAAAAAATCAGCAAGTTTTCTCTGCTTGACAAGGACGAGAACGGAGATCCCTACAGCCTTGACCCGGAGAGCAGCAGGATAGGCGAGCTTTTCGCCTCCAATGAGGAAAGGCCGAGAAGAAAGGCGACGGAGAATTTTGTCGGAATAGAGTATTCACAGACAAAGGATTCACGCCGTGTTATCAGATATCTCAACACTCAGAAGAAAAAATCGCTGAACAAAATCGTTGCTCTTGCGGTTACGCTCGGTCTGACGATTCTCATCAGCATTTTTTCAGCTTCGGCAACAACGATTGCCGGCGACAGAATTTTGACGATTTTCTCAAACTTCGTCCTCCTCTGCGTCGGACTTGTGGTTGCGAACCAGTCCATCGTCGGCAGCTTTGAAATGCTCAAGCGCAAAAAGGTGAATATCAACTCGATGATTTCCCTTTCGGCTATCATCTGCTTCTTCCAAAGCCTCTTGATGCTCATTTTCTATTTTGCCGACAGCAACACCGTCAGCGTATTTTCGGGTGCAGGACTTGTGCTCCTTTTGACCGGTGAGGTAAACAATTATATTGTCCATTCCAGAACGGTTGACGCAATGGAAATGTGCACGGGTGACAACAAGGATAAGCTTTACAGCATTGAGGGCGTAGCCGATGACAAGGATGCGGTCGAGCTTGCAAAGAATGTTAAAAGCACAAGCCCGAGAATAAGATTTTCCTGCAAAACAAAATTTCCGGCGCACCTTATCGAGCTTTGCATGAGCGAAACCTCAGCCGATAAAATGACGAGGATTTTGCTTCCGCTGACCGCTCTTTTTGCGCTGATAAACCTTGCGGTTGCGTGGGCGGTCAAAAGGGATTTTGCAACGGGCTTTGCAGCGTTTTCGATAACCTTTGCAATGTGCGTTCCGGCTTATGCTCCGCTTCTTTATGAGCTGCCGCTCAGTCGTGTAAACAAAAAGTTTAACAAAGAGGGCGGCATGATCTCCTGTCAGGATGCGGTGAACGAGCTTTGCCGAACGAATGTTGTGATTATCGATAGCAAGGATCTTTTTGACCAAAAGGCGTGCGCTATGCATGGCTTCAAGGATTTCAAAAATGTTCGCCTTGACGACGCAATGCTTTACGCTGCGGCGATGGTTATCCGCTCCGGCGGACCGCTGACGGGCGTGTTTGACCAGATGGTTATCAACCGCCGTGACCTGCTTCCTGCCGTCAAGAGCTTTGGCTATGAGGAAAAGCAGGGGATTTCCGGCTGGATTTTCGGTCAGAAGGTCGTGCTTGGCAACAGAATGATGATGGTTAATCATAATATAGAAATCCCCGAAACGGTCGATGAGGATAAATATCTCATCGCAGGACACGAGGTCATGTACCTCGGCATTGCTCACAAGCTGGCGGCGATGATGGTTGTCGATTATGCTCCGAATGAGCAGATTCGACCCTATCTTCAAAAGCTGCGTGACAGCGGCGTCAGTGTTCTTGTCCGCAACTGCGACCCGAATGTAAACGAAGCGATGATTTCCAGCTGCTTCGATATGAGACTGAATAATATAAAAATTCTCAATTCGTCCTCCGGCAGGATTTTCAAGAAATATAAATCCCGACCGAAGCTTTCGGCGAGGGCAGTTGCGATTCACGACGGCACGCCGTATACATTTATGAAAAGTCTTTGCCTCGCCTCAACTCTCAGGCAGATGTTCAAGGTTTCCGGACTGCTGACGATGCTCGGAATGCTGATGGGCTTCGTCATAGTGTTGATACTCTCGGCAATGAATGTCATATGTGATTTGCCGCAGATCTTTGTCCTGCTGATGCAGATCTTAGTGACCTTCGGCTTCATCGGAATCGTCAATATCGCAGGCACAGGAAATTCAATAAAATAGATGTTAGATGGAAGACGGAAGATGTTAGATGATGTTACGGAAAAATGTTTTTTTAATCCCCACGCAGGTCTAAAATCCAGCATCTAAAATCTACAATCTATCATGCCTCCCCTTGAATGATTCAAGGGGAGGTGTCGCGTGAGCGACGGTGGGGATAAAGATAAAGAATTTTACCATAAACAACATCTATATTTACGGCATGATGTGGGCATCACACCCTACGAAGATAGATGTTAGACGGTAGACGGAAGATGTTAGATGATGCTTCGGGAAAATGCAGCGTTTTAATTCACGCAGGTCTACAATCTACCATCTAAAATCTAAAGTCTATCATGCCTCTCCTTGCTTCAAGGTGAGGCAGAAGATAGATGTTAAATCGTTGATTTTGGATTTACAGAGATGTAAAAGAAAAGTTCACGGTGCGATGTGGGCATCGCACCCTACGCAGATAGATGGTAGACGGTAGACGGAAGATGTTAGATGATGTTAAGGAAAAATGCAGCATTTTAATTTATCGCACATCTAACATCCAGCGTCTAAAATCTAAAATCTATCATGCCTCCCCTTGCTTCAAAGGGAGGCAGATGATAGATGTTAGATTTAGCAATACCACACTCTACGACCGGCGGCGATAAGACTTTGTTCGTAGGGCATCGTACCCAACGATTTGTTATATCATACACGGTTGTGGGTTACATTTGGAAAGGAGTCGTAATTTCAGCAACCGTGCACAGCTTTATGATACTATGCTCACATTGATATCGGGAGGACATGGGTATTATAGATTTTTTGGAAGGGATAATTCCAAAATATATTACTTCATTATGTAGCAAAAAATCAATCTTCCACTTTAACAATTATGTTTGCTTTTTCTCATAGTAAATTCTATATACCTTTCCCTTTTAAAATTCACTTGGATAAATTTTTTGTCAATTATATCTAAGGTAACACAGCACAAGTGAGGCACATGCCTTGTTTGAAGATGTTTCCGTTATGCTGCACAATTGGGTGCGTGCGAAATGTGCGGAGTTGTCTTGAAAAACCAATAAATCCCGAGGAGGTTTGGTGAGCTCTTCGGGATTTTTACAGTGTGAAATTTTTA
>CAVFTC010000017.1:0-31294 GCA_963625295.1 Bacteroides faecis | reverse complement strand
TGACGGAAACATATTCAAGCAAGGCGTGCGCCTTAATTGTGCGGTATTGCCTTAAAGATGTAATAATATACACCTTTCCACCGCTTCCGCCGGATTTTATTGGTAAAATTCAATATTATTCACTTTTTGCCGATATTTATTCTTGAAATATACACCAAACTGTGCTATATTGTATGAGATAAAAATTGCCGTGATTTATGCGGCGGATAGGAGCTTTGCTATGGAAATCAAACGTTCAGAAAATTTACAGCCGGTTCATTCCGACATCAGAGGTCCTCTCTATCTTGAAAGCCAGAGAATGAACAAGGAAGGCATCAAGGTTCTTCGTCTCAACACGGGTAACCCTGCCACATTCGGCTTCGGAATGCCCGACAGCGTAAGAAATGCGCTCCTCAACAATGCGGACAGAGCTGTTGCATACTGCGACCTCAAGGGTATGCCCGACGCCCGTGAGGCAATCTGCAACTATCATAAAGGCAAGGGCGTTCAGGGAATCACCCCTGACGACATATATATCGGCAACGGCGTAAGCGAGCTTGTTCTCATGGCTCTTCTTCCGCTTCTTAACAAGGGCGACGAGGTTCTTATGCCCTCCCCGAGCTATTCGCTCTGGTCAAACTCGACCTACATCGCAGGCGGTCAGCCCGTTTTCTATAAATGTAACGAGGAAAACAACTGGTATCCCGATATCGACGATATGAGAAGCAAGGTTTCCTCCAAGACAAAGGCTATCGTCATCATCAACCCGAACAACCCGACGGGTGCGGTTTACCCGAAGGAGGTTCTTGAGGACATTATTCAGGTTGCCCGTGAGAATGACCTTCTCATCTTCTCCGATGAAATTTACGACAGACTTGTTATGGACGGCGTTGAGCACTATTCGACAGCCGCTCTCGCTCCCGACAGAATGGTTATCACAATGAACGGCCTTTCAAAATCGCACATCGTCTGCGGCTTCCGCTGCGGTTGGATGTGCATCAGCGGCTACAAGGGCAAGGCTGACGACTATGTTGAGGGTATCTTCCAGATCGCTGCCATGCGTCTTTGCGGTAATGCGCTCACACAGCTTGTTATTCCGGCAGCCCTTGAGGACAACGCAAGCACACAGGCTATGCTTGTTCCGGGCGGCAGACTCTACGAGCAGAGAGAGGCCGTTATCCGTGAGATCGACAAAATCGACGGACTCTCGGTTGTCAAGAACCACGGCGCATTCTATGTATTCCCGAAGCTTGATGTTAAGAAGTTCAACATCACAAACGATAAGAAGTTTGCCTTTGACCTTCTCCATGAGAAGCACATCTTCATCGTTCCGGGCTCGGGCTTTGACTGGAACGAGCCGGATCACTTCAGGATAGTTATGCTTCCCGAGCCGAACGAAATTGCACAGGCAATTCGTGACATCGGCGATTTCCTCAACGGATATTGGCAGAAGAACGACTAAGTTGCAAAATCAGGAATGTGACATTATGCTTTGTTGCATTCCTGATATTTTTTTGCGTTTAAAGGCTTTATCGCCCTTTATTGGTCTTTTTTTAATAATCTGTTGCAAAATGTTGACTTTTGTAAATAATAATGGTATAATCCGTTCATAAAAACTGAATATGGTTCTGAGAATAACTCAGGATGATGGAGGCGCGGTGCTTTACAAGTAACTTTCGCAGGGAAGGCAACTCAGGAAGTGAAAAGACTGACCGCCGAAGCGTGGGGAGCTTGCCTTGCGAACCACAGCTGGGGCGTTGCAGAATATGCAACGAACTGTCACAGCTTGTATGTGGAGTGCTGTCATGTAGTAATGGTCGTTATGACATGGTTGGTATGAATATACAGAACCATGTCGTTTTTTATTTTATTTCAGGAGGGTTTATAATGAAAAAATCCAAGAAGATTATTTTGGTGATTGCCTGCGTTGTCATTGTTGCAGCACTCGTTTTCGCCAAGGTATCGGGCAGCTCCCTCGCTACCGTAAAGTGCACCGAATGCGGCGGCACGGGTATTGTTGAGCAGCTCGAATGTGAAGCCTGCGAAGGCGAAGGAGCTGTAAGAGCTTCCTACTGGGCGCTTATTCCCCCGGTTATCGCCATTGCACTCGCACTTATCACCAAAGAGGTCTACAGCTCGTTGTTCATCGGTATTGTCGCCGGTTCTATCCTCGGCTCGGACTTCAAATTCACCAAGACAATGGATATCCTTGTCAATGACGGACTTATCGGAGCGGTTTCCGGCACAGCGGGTATTTTTATTTTCCTCGTTGTTCTCGGCGTTATCGTTGCCCTTGTCAACAAGGCGGGCGGCTCGGCAGCCTTCGGCAGATGGGCGCAGAAGCACATCAAGACCCGTTCGGGCGCAATTCTTGCGACCTTCGCTCTCGGTGTTCTCATCTTCATTGACGACTATTTCAACTGTCTGACCGTCGGCTCGGTTATGCTTCCGGTTACGGACGGTCACAAAATTTCAAGATCAAAGCTTTCCTATCTTATTGACGCAACAGCAGCTCCGGTCTGCATGATCGCTCCGATCTCATCATGGGCAGCCGCCGTTTCGTCATATGCCGAGGAGGGTCAGGGAATCTCGCTCTTTATCAAGGCTATTCCCTTCAACTTCTATTCATTGCTCACCTTTGTATTCATCATCGGCATCACGCTGATGAACTTCGACTTCGGCCCGATGAGAATTCACGAGATCAACGCAAAGCAAAAGGGCGACCTTTACACCTGCGGCGACAAGGCTGAGGCAGAGCCGGAAACAGCTTCGTCAAACGGCAAGGTTATCGACCTTGTACTTCCCATCGTAGTTCTTATTGCGGTTTGTGTATTCGCTCTTGTTTATGTCGGCGGAATTTTCGACGGCAGCAGCTTTGTTGACTCCTTCTCAAACACAGACGCTTCGGTAGGTCTTCCGTGGGGCAGCATTATTGCTCTTGTTTTCACAATCATTTACCTTTGCGTAAGAAAGCTTGTTTCCTTCAAGGAAGCTATGGAATGTATCCCCAAGGGCTTCATCGCCATGGTTCCGGCTATCCTCATTCTTACCTTTGCAACCTCGCTTAAGAACATGACAACGGTTCTCGGTGCAAAGCCGTTTGTCGCCGATGTTATGACAAGCGTTGCCGGTGATCTCCAGAACTTCCTTCCGGCGATTATCTTCCTTGTTGCCTGCTTCATCTCGTTCGCAACGGGTACATCGTGGGGCACATTCGGAATTCTCATTCCCATCGTTATTGCAATCTTCCCGACCGGTGCAATTCAGACTATCGGCATGTCCGCCTGTCTTGCAGGCTCGGTTTGCGGCGACCACTGCTCACCGATTTCCGATACAACGATCATGTCCTCGGCAGGCGGCCAGTGTAACCACCTCAACCATGTTTCGACTCAGCTCCCGTATGCAATTTCGGTTGCTGCGATCTCGTTTGTAATGTACATCGTATCCGGCTTTATTCAGAAGGCATACATTGTTCTCCCGATCGGTATTGTTCTTACCCTTGCATTCCTCTTCGTAATGAAAACCGCAATGGTAAAGAAATACGGCAAGGAAAATGTATAATACATTTTAGAAAGAAACAGCCTCTCCCAAAACCACGGGAAAGGCTGCTTTTCTTTTCTTTTCTTTGCTTTTCTTTTCTTTGCTTTTCTTTTCTTTTCTTTGCTTTTCTTTGATTTTCTTTTAGGCAATACCGTGCAATTATGCAGCGTTGCCTTCATATTGCCGAGTCAAATGCCGCTCTGATTGTTCTTGCCGGAACAATTTCAACGAGGGACTTTATTTTTTCGTTCAGGGTTTTATAGTTGTGGTACGGCACAATGCATCGGTTGAAGCCGAGCCTTGCCGCTTCCTTTATGCGTTGCTCACAGCTGCCGATTGAACGAATCTCGCCGCCGAGTCCTATCTCGCCGAACGCAATAACATCGTCACGGATCGGCGTGTCCTTAAGGCTTGAAATGAGCGCAAGCGCAACGGAAAGATCCGACGCCGGCTCGTCCAGCTTCAATCCACCGACAACATTGATGTAAATATCGCAGTTGCTCAGGAAAAATCCGGCTCTCTTTTCAAGCACGGCGGCAAGCATGGCAAGTCTGTTATAATCAAAGCCGTTCGTCATGCGCCTCGGATTGCCGTAGCCGGAGGTACTGACAAGAGCCTGAACCTCGGCAAGAATCGGGCGTGAACCTTCCATAAGGCAGGCAACGCACGAGCCGGAGGTGTTCTTGGGTCTGCCCGATATCATCATCTCCGAGGGATTTTCAACCTCGCTGAGTCCGTTATCCTTCATTTCAAAAACGCCGATTTCATTCGTTGAGCCGTATCTGTTTTTGACCGCTCGCAGGATTCTGTATGAAAGATGCCTTTCACCCTCGAAATAGAGCACTGCGTCAACAATATGCTCCAGCACCTTGGGGCCGGCTATATTACCGTCCTTGTTGACATGACCGACGACGATAGTGGGAATGTTCAGGCTTTTCGAGGTTTGCATAAGGCAATTCGTACACTCTCTAACCTGCGCAACACTGCCGAGCGACGAGCTAAGCTCCGACACATTCATCGTCTGTATCGAGTCGATAATAACAAGGTCGGGCTTCGACGCTCTCATATGCTCGGCAACAATCTGAACATCGGTTTCGCAAAGAACGAATAGGTTTTCCGTGTTTACTCCGAGCCTGTCCGCCCTGAGCTTTATCTGATGCGCCGATTCCTCGCCCGAAACATAAAGGATTCTGAGCGTTCTGCCGAGATACTGGCAAATCTGCAAAAGAAGCGTTGACTTGCCGATTCCGGGATCGCCGCTGAGAAGCACAAGTGAGCCTTTGACTATACCTCCGCCGAGGACACGGTCAAGCTCCTCCAATCCCGTTTTATGCCGCACCTCGCCGTCGCAGCTTATATCATTTATCATTTGAACATTCGAGGTAAAACCGACCGGAGCAGTCCTGCCGGAGCTTTTTGCTTTTTCGGGAGTTTTGAACACCTCATTCATCGTGTTCCACTCTCCGCAGCCCGGGCAGCAGCCGAACCATTTGACGCTTTCGTGTCCGCACTCCGAGCAAACATATAATGTTTTGGCCTTTGTTGCCATTTGATCACCCATTCATCAAATATTTTATCAATCCGTCCGCAATCAAAATTGCAAGCTTCATTCTGTAGCTATCGTCCTTTAGTTTTTTTAACTCGTCCGAGTTTGAAATAAAACCGCATTCGACCAGCACGGCGGGGATTTTTGCATGATATAAAAGATATATCCCCGAGCCGGATTTCTTCACCACTCTGTCGTTTTTTGGCTGTAAGGAAGCAACGATTGAGGTCTGTATCGCCTCGGCAAGCAGCTTGCTTTTTTCGTCATTTGCCGAATAAAAAACCTGTGTTCCGCGCTGTGAAGAATCCTCAAATTTATTCTGATGCACGCTTATGAAAACCGCATCGGGATTTTTTTGAATCAAGTCAAAGCGGTTGTGTATATCGGAAACCTTCCTTTTTCTCAAGGAATCCAAGCCCTCGTCGCAGGTCATAATATCCTGCGTCCTTGTCATTATAACATTAAAGCCGTAAAATTTCAAAAGCTTTTCCAGCTTCAACGCAATATCGAGATTTATATCCTTCTCAACCGTTCCGTCAAGCCCAATTGCTCCGCCGTCCTCACCGCCGTGACCGGCATCAACAATTATTGTTTTTTGCGTGATCGGACTTACCGAGGCTTCGGTTGCGGAAGAATTAGCCATGAATGTAAGATACAGCATGACAGATAATATTATCAGAAAAGCGGTCGTTACCGCAATTATTTTTCGCCCGTTTTTCACATAATCACCCCATACATAAAATATGCAGACGGTGAACGAACTATGAAGAAAACAATGAATTCCCTACTCGGAATACTGACCGGCGCAGTAAATATTTTAATCGGCTCGTGCGGCGGAATAGTTGCCGTTGAGGCGTTGAAGCTCAGAGGAGTCGATCAAACCAAATCGCACGCTACAGCAATTGCGATAATTCTGCCGCTTACGCTTATAAGCGCAGCAGGATATTTAATAAAGGGACAGGTCAAGCTGAGCGACAGCTATGTTTATCTTCTGCCCGGGCTTGTCGGTTCGGCGGCAGGCTCGCTTTTACTTCCGAAAATACCGAAAAATATTCTCAGCAAGGTGTTTTCGATATTTATAATTTATGCCGGAATCAGGATGTTGATGAAATGATACTTGATATTATCGCCGGAATCATCTCCGGAGCACTCGGCGCAATGGGCTTCGGCGGCGGAGGAATACTTATCCTCTACCTCACGCTTTATAAGAATCTGCCGCAAACAGCTTCACAGGGAATCAATCTTTTATTCTTTATTCCGTCAGCCGTATTGGCTATCATTTTTCATATCAAGAACAAGCTAATCGACAAAAAAGCAGCTTTGACATACATCGGCTACGGTCTTATCGGCGTTGCGCTCGGATTTCTCCTGCTCAACCGCCTTGAGGACAGAACGCTGCGAATAATTTTTGCGGTTATCCTTATCGCTGTTGGTGCGAAGGAGCTTCTTTTGCCGTCAAAAGGCAAGTGAGCGTGACACAATGCCTTGCGGACTGCGCATAACTCAATTTTTGGGCGTTATATCGAATACTTTATCAAACAAAGCCTTCAGTAAAACTCCAATATAAAATCCGATAACATTGAGAATTATATCGTCAACATCAGGATGACCCATAACGAAACAATACTGTGAAAGCTCTATTGACGAGCTGAGAAAAATAGGAAAAATCACAAGAACAAGCCTTAGCCATCCCCTGTTCAGTCTGTGATAAAGCAAATAACCGAGCGGTATAAAAATCGCTATGTTGCCGAAGAAAAGTACAAGCCTTTCGTAATCCAAATAACCCGAACAAAATGTGACCCTGAAAACATCAAGCGGATCGAAATTTGGCTCGCTCCTGTCCGTGCCCGGAGTTCGGCAAAGGAAGAAGCAGTAAATCAAAACAATAATATAAAATAAAGCAAAAGCAACAGAAACGACCGAATAGAAGCCTTCATACTGTTCGGTTATTTCTGCGTTCTTTTTTATAAATGCCTTTATTCGCTGATATGCCGTTACGACAATCAGCACAATAAACACCATGCCTATTTTATCGTAATAGAACATATATTCCCATGCGGAACTGAAAATAAAAAATGTACCCTTTAACAGCATTTGACCTATAACGGCATACATCACCCAAAAAGCGGTCGATGCGCACACCGCAAAGGATAAAGCGGACATTTTAATTTTAAAAATGTCTGCAATAGCGGTAAAAACAAGCGAGAGAGAAAATGTCAAGATAATTTGAAACGCAAGCTTACCGGTGAATTGCATACCGGCATAAGCCGAGAGCAGCATATACGCTATGCAAAACGCTCCCGACAAAAGCTTTTTTATCATGTTATCGGATTTTACCGGCATTTGTGTTTCTCCTGTAATCAAGATAGTCCTGCAAAATTATAACGGCAGCGACCGCATCGACAACATTCTTTCTCTTTTTTCCTCTGACATTGTTGTCACTTAAATACATATGAGCGGAAACGGTCGTGAGCCGTTCGTCCCAAAGGTCTGCCGCAACTCCTGTCGTCTGTGTTATCTTCTTTGCAAAGTCCGCACATTTCTGCGCTCTCTCCCCTGCCGTCGAGTCCATGTTTTTGGGATAGCCGACAACAATAAGCTCCGGCTTATGAATTTTTACAAGCTCGTCAATTCTCTCAAGCAGCTTCGGCTCGTAGCTCTGCTTGATAACCTCAACGGGATGGGCAAGACTTTCAAGGCGGTCGCACAGTGCTATGCCCGTCCTCGCATCACCGTAATCGACAGACATAATAACCATGCAACCGCCTCCGTGTTTTATTCAATGCCGCACATTTCAATTTGTGCGGTACAGCTTTTAATCATCACTGTCGTTTTCGGCAACGGCAGCAGCTGTTGTTGATGACCGACTTGATTTCTTAGTCGGCTTCTCCTCTTCTTCCTCCTCTTCATCGTCGGAGGACGAAGAGTAATAGTGACCCGTGCAATACTCGGGAATATTATCCTTCTTATACCAACCGGTAGCTGTTGAATAGCAGCTTGACGAGGCAAGCTTGCCCGTATCGGTACAATATTCCTTCTGAACCGCTCCGTCAAGATCCTCAAATTCCTTATCCGGGAGATTCTTGTGGATTGCGTCGAATACAGTCTTGTGAACTGCGCCTGCGGGGTTGCCCCATGTGCTGATATACTCGGGGATATCGTAGCCGTACCAAACTGCGGCAACATAATAGGGCGTTCCGCCGACAAACCACTTATCGTTGTTGTCATCGGTCGTACCTGTCTTTGCGAAGGTGTCAAAGCCGCTGGTCTTGTAGCTTGTACCTGTACCGTAGGAGCTGGTGGTAACGGTCAAAAGAAGGTGTCTCATAACCTCGGCTGTGCCGGTGGAAATGATCTGCTCTCCCTTGTTGTTCCTGTTGTCAATGAGAACCTTGCCGTTCGCATCTTCAATGTAGTAGAACGAATACGGCTTGTAATAGTAACCGCCATTGCCGAATGCGGCATAAGCCGCCGTCATTTCAAGCGATGTTGTACCGTATGTCATTGAACCGATGGAAAGCGGAGCTGCGCTCTTGTCGGTCGCCTCAACTGCGGTTGTGATATGATACTTGTTTACAAGATAGTTATAGGATTCGTCAATGCCTATCATGTTGATAACGATTCGTGCCGGTATCGTATTGAGCGATCTTGCAATCGCATTCTGAACGGTAACATTATATCCAGAGCCGTAGCCGCCGTCGGCGTTTCGTGTTCTCCAGCCTGCATAGCTGACTGCGGAATCAAGAAGATAAGACGACCATGTAATCTGATTCAATTCAATCGCCGGGCTGTAAGATGTAAGCGGCTTAATTGACGAACCGGGAGATCTCGGCGAGGAGCTTGCCCTGTTAAGAACACGGTTGCCCTCCTTGACGCCCGCCTGACCGACAATTGCAACAACTCTGCCCTTGTAGTCCATAATTGTTATGGCAGACTGGGCATTCTTTGTATCCTCAAAGCCCTTGCGGTTTACATAAATATCCTCTGTGGTTTTCTGAATATCAAGATCAACGGCAGTGTAAATTCTCAAGCCTCCGCCGTAGATTGCGTCACGAGCCTCATTGTATGAATATCCGAGGTCGCTCTGAAGCCTGTCGATAACATCGTCGATAACGAAGTCAACATAAAAGCTCTGGAACTCCGAGGAAGCCTTTGCGTTCTCCTCGTTCTTCTGTCTTTCAAGCTCCGCCTCGCTCGGAACGTAGTCGTCATCCGTTGTGTAAATAAGCTTATAGGCAACGGCGTCATCATATTCCTGCTGTGTTATTTTGCCCTGACTGAGCATTTCATCAAGGCAATAGACCTGCCTTGTTCTGTTGTTCTGCGGATTGTTTATCGGGTCATAGGAATAGGGCATTTGCGTGATTGAAGCAATAACCGCACATTCGGCGAGATTAAGCTCATCAACAGACTTGCCGAAATATGTTTCGGCGGCAGTCTCAACGCCGTAGCAGCCCTGTCCGAGATAGATTGTGTTAAGATACGCCTCAAGAATATCGTCCTTGCTGAAATTTCTTTCAAGGTTCAGCGCAGAAAGAATTTCGTTATACTTTCGGACATAGGTTACCTGATTGTTACCGGTAACATTTTTGACAAGCTGCTGAGTGATAGTCGATCCGCCCTGATCGTTTTGCTTGATAAAAACACCGATCGTACGAATCCAGTCAACGCCGTGATGGGCTTCAAATCGCTTATCCTCAAGCGCAATGAACGCATTCTTCATCTGCTTCGGAATTTTATCAAAATCGACCCAGATACGGTTTTCCTCACCGTGCAGACGCAAAACCTCTATCTGCTCCCCGTCGGAATTCTCGGCATAAAGGAACGATGTCTGGTTTTGATTGTTCTTTGCACTTTCAAGATTGATAACGGGGTCGCCCGCAACGACCGTAACTGCGTTGATAAAAACATAGCCCACGCAGATTATGATCGTAAAGCAGATGATAGCGAGCAAGGATATGAAGAAAGCTCCTGCATTCGACAGGTCGTTGAGTCTCTTTCTTTTCTTCTTTGCTGCGCCCGATCTTTTTTGCGGCATATAACTACCTCCTTGAATTTTCACTGAAAACAGGATTCTGCTTTGATGTGCTTAAGGCAGCCGATGCAAATTTATTTTTGCGGCATTGCCTTAATATAATTTTTAACTTCCTCAAGCTCGGAATAAGGAATTGTTCCGTCCTTAAGCTTCATGAAGCTCTCGTTTCCTTTTCCTGCCAGAACAAGTATGTCTCCCTTTTGCGTGTGGGAAAGGGCGTAACGAATCGCCTCTTTCCGATCCTCTATAATAATATATTTTCCGCCGACCTGACGAATGTAGCCTGCTATCTCCTCAGCAATTTTTCGGGGATCCTCCTTGCCGGGATCTTCGGATGTCAGAATCGAAAGATCGGCTTCCTTGCCGACAACAAGACCAAGCTCCTTGCGGCGGATCTGATTCTTTTCACCGATAGAGCCGTAAAGCATTACAAGCCTGTTGTGCGGATAGGTTTTAAGCGTGGAAATAATATTATGCATACTCAGTCCGTTATGGGCAAAGTCGATAATAACATCAAAATCATCGCTGACATGAATCAGCTCCGCTCTGCCCTCAACGCTGAAGCCCTTCAGAGCTTCGCTGTAATTTTTAACCTCAATACCGAGGGTCTTGCAAGCCCCTATTGCTGCAAGGACATTGTAAACATTGAAATATCCGGGGATCGGAGCATTGATACGGGTCTTTCTGCCCGACTCGATGCAGTCAAACGAAACTCCCATCATATCCTTACTTCTGAGAAGCTCAACATTTTCGGCTCTTATATCTGCATCGCCGAGTCCGAAGCTTATGACATTCTCTGCCGACGAGCCTTCAAGCATATCCTCATATGCGGGGTCGTCAATATTGGCAACTGCGTGCCTGCACATTGAAAAAAGCTTCTTCTTGCTGTTCTTGTAGTCCTCAAATGTAGGATGCTCTATCGTACCGATGTGATCGGGAGCAAGGTTCATAAACACCGCCGTGTCAAACGGAATACCGTCGGTTCTGTGCATTTTCAGTCCCAGCGAGGAGGCTTCGATAACGCAGTATTTGCAGCCTGCGTCAACCATTTCACGGAAAAGCTTTTGAAGCTCATAGCTTTCGGGAGTTGTATTCTTCGTTTCACGGTGAACCTTGTCGTATGAAACGCCGTTTGTTCCGATTATTCCGCACATTTCGCCCGACGCCTCAATGAAGCGTTTGACAATATGAGCGGCTGTGGTTTTGCCCTTTGTTCCCGTTATTCCGACTATCTTCATGCTTTCGCACGGTCTGCCGAAAAAGTTTACCGAAGCGATTGCAAGGGCGTGACGCGTATCGTCCGTAATTATCTGAATGCAATCCTCCGGAAGCTCGACGGGATGCTCGGCAAAAATACATCTGCAGCCTCTCTCATAGGCATTTTGTGCAAATTTATGGCCGTCCGTCATTGTTCCGGTAAGGCAGAAAAAGCATTTGCCCTCGCCGGCTTCTTTTGAATTGTATGTAATATCTTTAATGTCGATATCCTTAAAATTACCGCATGAATAATCAATACCTTTGAGAATATTACTTAAAAGCATTATGATCCTCCGAGAAATAAATAAACAATGTGTAAATCAAAGCTCAAACCGCTTTCCTCAACAAAGCGTCGGCAGGTATTTTTCTTTCACATTCAAAGCTCACCTGCATCATCGGATGCGGTGCTTTTTCTATTTTCTCTCCGTTTTCGTCTCTCAGGTCGGTAACCGTGACCTCGTAAGGCTCAACTCCTCGTTGAAGAACCTCCAGTCTTTCTCCCTCAAAAAATCTGTTTCGCTGGCGGCAATATACCCGACCGTTCTCCGAGCCGAGAACCTCCGCCATAACGCTCCAGTCCCTCTTGTAGCCGCCGTCGTAATAAATCTGAGCATTCTCCCTCGGATGACCGAAGTAGAAGCCCGTGCAATACTCACGGCTGCTTATTTTATACATCTCGTCAACGACCCATTTTTCGGGCTTGTAAGCGTCGGTCGCATTCTTTAAATATCCGTCGATCGCCTGACGGTATGCGTTGGTAATAACAGATGTGTAGTAGGCCGATTTTGCCCTGCCCTCGATCTTGAAGCTCGATATTCCCGCTTTGACCATTTCGGGAATATGCTCGATCATGCACATATCCTTTGAATTGAAAATGTATGTGCCGTTCTCGTCCTCATCAATCGGGAAATACTCACCCTCACGGGTCTTTTCCATCAGGCTGTACTGCCAGCGGCAAGGCTGGGCGCACTCTCCTCTGTTGGAATCACGGTTGACAAGATAGTTGGACAAAAGACATCTTCCGGAAAATGAAACGCACATTGCTCCGTGCACAAAGCACTCTATTTCAAGCTCCTTAGGCGTTTTTGCCCTGAGAGTTGCAATATCCTCAAGGGAAAGCTCCCTCGCCGTAACAACTCTCGTCGCTCCCATATTGTACCATTCGTTCGCTGAAGCATAATTTGTGATTCCTGCCTGGGTCGAAATATGGATATCAACATCGGGAGTGTATTTTTTAGCAAGCGTCATAACACCGAGGTCGGAAATGATGAATGCGTCCACTCCGGTTTCGGCAGACTCCATGAGAAAATCGGGAAGCCTGTCGATCTCGTCGTTCCTCGGCACGGTGTTGCAGGTCTGATAGACCTTAACGCCCTTTTTATGTGCGGCGTCAACCGCCGCCTTAAGCTCCTCTGCGGTAAAATTGGCAGGTGCGGCTCGCATGGAAAACGCCGAACCGCCGAGATAGATAGCGTCCGCACCGAAATAGAGAGCACGCTGAAATCTTTCCATATCTCCTGCCGGAGAGAGAAGCTCCGGGAATGCTGTTTTAATTTTACTCATAAGCCTCTCATTCCGTTGAGCTGTTCGCCTTAATGATAAGAACAAGGTTGTTCTTGTGCTCCTTAAAGGTTGAGGCGGTATAAATATTGCCTGCCTTGTCGTGAGCAAAGAAATAGTAATCGGTATCCGACGGATAGAGTGCAGCTCTGATTGCGTCGATACCCGGGTTGCAGATCGGTCCGGGAGGAAGTCCCTTGATTGCCGATGTGTCATATGCGCTGTAGTATACTGCGCCCTGAGCCTCTCCGACGCTCGGAGTTACATAATTGCTGATGTAAAGAGCCGTACTGTCGCAGCCGAGGGTCGGGTAATCCGCCTGATGATTGAGACGGTTGTGAATTACGGAGGATATAACCTTCATCTGCTCCGTGTTCGCTGCCTCCTTTTGAATAATGGAGGCAATCGTTATAATTTCATCCCTTGTAAGGCCAAGCTCGGCGGCACGATTATCGTACTCGTCCTCCCACTTGGATTTGAAGTTGTCAAGGAACTTTGTGATAACATAATTCGGGTCTGCGTCAACATAGAAATCATAGGTATCCGGGAAAAGGTAGCCCTCAAGCTTGAGGTATCTGTTCTTATTATCCGTAATATCGTTGAGGAAATCGTAGCTATACTGACCGGTTTTCATTGCGGTGAGAACCTTTGCCGAATTACAAACATCATATTTTTCGAGCTTTTCGATAATCTGAGTGGCGGTCCAGCCCTCGGGGAAGCTCAATGAAATCGACTCCGCCGTAACGGGAGCTGCCATTATATCCTTGAGCATACCCTCAACGCCCATCTTGCTGTTGAGATAATACTGACCGCTGAGGTAAGTCTCGCCATCAAAGCCTCTGAACTTTGCAAAAAGCTTGCAAAACTCCTTGCGCTTGATAAGGCCGTTATCCTTGAGAATGTCGATAATCTCGCTGTAGGTTGCGTCGGCAGGAATATCCACCGCCGTGTTCTCATCGCTTCTGTTTATCGCAAGCATATCGCCCAAACAGGTTATTCCGATATATGAAAGCAATATTGTCGAGATAAGAATAAATGCAAAGAATCCGACAGCAGCCCTGCCGCCGACTCTTTCAATTCCGTTTTTGACCTTCGCCTTATGCTCACGCTTTGCCTTCGGAGCTTTATTCTCCTTGCGCTCAACATTCTTCACCGGCTCCTCGGGTGCTTTGTGGTGCTTTGTATAATTCGAGAAATAAATTCCGCCGGACTGAGGCTTCGGTTCAACGCTCTGCGGCGAATCGATCAACGATTCATCGATGTGAACGACGAACTTTTTCTTTTCCTCCGGCTGCTGCGGAGTCTGCGCCGGCTCGTCCTTCCGATTGATATGAGCATACTCTTCAATGAGCTTATCAATATCGTAATCGGAATATTCTCTGCCGTTCTCGTCTTTCATACTCGTCCTCCTTCTTCAATCAACAGGGGCACTGAAGAGATTCTTTTATCTTCTTCGCTTTGTTTTCGTTTATAAGACAGGCTGTGATTTTTTCGGAGAAATCAATCGCAGCGCCCATACCCTTAGCGGTAATAAATCTGCCGTCAAGGCAAACATAATCCTCACCGATATCCGCACCCTCCAGCTCGTTTTCAAAGCCGGGGAAGCAGCACGCTTTTCTGCCCTTGAGCAAGCCCATGTGACCGAGTATCGACGGCGCAGCGCAAATTGCGCAAACATATCTGTCGTTTTCGGCGCAGTAGCTTACCGTATTTTTTACAGTCTCCGACCCTTCAAGGTTCAGCGTTCCCGGCATTCCGCCCGGTAAAACAACAGCCTCAAGCTCCCCGTCAAGTCTGACCTCGGATTCGTCAAGGTCGCAGAAGACCGGGATATTGTGCGCACCGGTAATGAGCTTTCCGCCCACACCGACAGTGCAGACCTCAAGCTCGGCTCTGCGGAGAAAATCGACAACCGTCAATCCCTCAATTTCTTCAAATCCGTTTGCAAGAAAAACATAAATCATAATAATTACCTCTCAATCAAGATACATTCCGGAATAGAATACATCCTCATCCTTGATATAATCATTTGCTTTATCTGTAATCGGGTAAAGCATACCACATTTAGTAGCCATGCACCCAATATCTGTATTATTATACACTAAAGGAGCATGAATGTAAACATTTTCCGCCCCTAAATTTTCAAATAAATCTAAAATAATTGTAAATTCTTCGCCAAAATCGGTCAAAAGCTCCTTTACGGTTGCATTTTTCCCTTCTCTGCGGACAAAGGCGAGAAAACCGTTTACCTCTTCCCGTGAATATATTTCGCCGCCGGTGTGCAAAAATTCCGCCACCGTATACTCCGTCGTTAACGGGTCAAAAGCAAAACGCTTCATAGAAGAAAGAAGCTCAATTCTCCTCTGCACAATTTCCTTTATATCCGTCTTTTTCTCCCCGTTAAAGCTCCCAAAGCCGCCCTTAAGAAAAATTTCAGCTCTTTGCATTTTCGGAATAAATCCGAATTTTGAATAGTAATTATAAAGACTCTCTCCGGCAGGAACGAGAAAAAGCATATCAATTCCGTTGTCGGCACAGCAGCGTTTAACAAACTCGATAAGACCGCCCATCAAGCCTTGGCTGCGATGCCTTTGAGCCGTGCAGGCGGCATAAATATACTTGCATGCGAATCCGTCAACCTCGCCGTTCAAAAGAAACAGCATCGATGCAAGCTCGCCTTTTTTTAAATTGCCGACGCAAAGCTTATTCGGGCAATTATCAAGAAAAAATTTGATATATTCCCTGTCGTCGCCGAAGCATTCGTGCCATAATTCAATTATATCCTCTCTGTTTTTTGCGATGTCAACAATTTGATTCATGCCGTCCGCAAGCCTTTCGGATTATTATTTTTTCGGCAATGCCGAATATTTTTCAATCATAAATTCGGGATGATACGAAAGCTTTGCGCTTCTCAAGCCCTCCGAGCCGACATCGTCCTCACGGTTTACAAATTCATAATCCGTGAGCATTCTTTCGGCAAAGAGCATATTTATCATCGGATAAGCTCCTCTGATATCGGAATACGCCTTTTCAAAATGCGTGTCAAAGGTATTCTCATTGAGCCTTTCGCCGAAGGTAAAGGCTATGACCTCTCCGTCTGTTCTGAGCACACCGCCGATGCCGCCTATTTCCTCAAAATGAGCAAAATTCAGCCGCAGAACCTCACGCTCGTTTTCGATCTGCTCCTTGTTTTTTTCAACATTCATCGAATACCATTTTTCGTTCATGGCTATACACTCGTCAATATTTTCCCGACTCAGCGGTTCAAACGACCAGTTGAAGTTCCTTTCAAAATAGGCGATATGATTTCTTTTCGCATGGTATTTTTTCCCTTTGAGGGTCGCCAGCTTTTCCCGTGAATAAACATAGTCGAAATTGTTTCTCGATGCAACAAATTCATATTTTCCCGGAAAAAGCTCTTCAATAATCTCCGTGTCATGCTTTTCAATAACAGAAAACACGGGATAATTGAATTCGTCAATCATAACTTCAAGCGCTTCGGCGTAATTTTTTCCCTTCGGGAAGGAATACGAACGGAATTTATTGAGCCGAACAACAAGACAAGACTTGATATCGGCAATTTCTCCGTCAAAGAACCTGCTCCAGCCGATAAGATTTCCGGACGTAAAGTCGCAGCCCTCCGTTCGTCTTTCCGCTGTTTTGCTTTTTATAAAATCTATGTCCTCAAAGCCCGGTCTGTGAAAGAAATAAGTCATAAAACCTCCATGGAAATTATATTGTATATTTCGTTTCCTATTGCGTCAATACTCCTCGGCCGATCGCCGTCATTGCATTTTACGACATACCAGCCCATTTTTTCCGCAGCGTCAAGAGCTGCGTCCCTGCATTTATATAAATATTCGAGATTGCTCTCATGAATATCCTTTTTGGTTTCGTCACCGTGATATCTTTCGGACATCATGCGCTGTGAAATTTCAATCGGCATATCAAGATATATAACGGCATCCGGCTTCGGCACACCGATAAGACCGTATTCAAAATCCTCAAGCCATTTGAAAAACTCCGCTCTCTCGCTCTTTTCTATCTTTGTTGCCTGATGGTAAGCATTTGAGGTTGCGTATCTGTCAGAAATAATTATATCGCCGCTGTCATAAAAGGATTTCCACTTCATCTTATAATTCGCAAAGCGATCAACGGCATAGAACGCCGAGGCAGCGTAAGCATTTACATCACCCGGCTCTTTTCCGAAATCTCCTCTGAGATACATTTTTACAAGTGCGCTCGATTCGCTGTCATAGTCCGGCAGCTTGATTTGATGAACATTTTTGCCGTCAAGACTTTTGCGGAGATACTCGATCTGAGTTGATTTTCCGCTTCCGTCCAGACCCTCTATAACAATAAGCTTTCCTCTCATTTAACCTCACCTCCGCATTATTATAGCAAGTTTTAAAAATAAATCAATAACAAATGGTTACAAATCAAAAAGGAGGACGAAAATAATCCGTCCCCCTATTCTTAAGGCGCACGCCTTAATTATGATGTATTGCCTTAGAATATACCCTGCTGAAGCATAGCGTCCGCAACCTTGAGGAAGCCCGCAATGTTTGCACCGGCAACAAGGTCATAGCCGCAACCGTATTCCTCGGCAGCCTTGACCGAGCTTGAATAAATATTCTTCATGATATCTCTGAGCTTGTCGTCAACCTTCTCGGCAGACCAGCTGTAACGCATGGAATCCTGGCTCATTTCAAGAGCGGAAACCGCAACGCCGCCGGCATTAACCGCCTTTGACGGAGCAACTACGGCATTTGCCTGAAGATATTCAAGGGCGTCGTTTGTCGTCGGCATATTTGATACCTCGACATAATACTTCGTACCGTTCTTTACTATCTTCATTGCGTCCTCAAGGTCAACCTCGTTCTGAGTTGCGCAGGGCATTACGATATCAGCCTTAACGCCCCACGGTCTTTCACCGGGGAAGAACTCTGCGCCGAACTTATCGGCATAGTCCTTGATGTTGCCGTTGGGATTGGCTCTCATTTCAAGAAGATAATCTATCTTTTCGTCTGTTGAAACTCCGTCCTTGTCGTAAATATATCCTTCCGGACCGGAGATTGTAACAACCTTTGCGCCGAGCTGGGCAGCCTTCTTCGCAACGCCCCAAGCAACATTGCCGTAGCCCGAAATCGTTATTGTTTTGCCCTCGATGCTCTCGCCGAAGTGCTCAAGAACCTCCTCGGCATAGTAAACCGCACCGTAGCCGGTAGCCTCGGGACGAATGTTTGAACCGCCGTAGCTCTGACCCTTACCGGTAAGAACACCGTTCTCGAAAACGCCCTTGATGTGTCTGTACTGGCCGAAAAGATAACCGATCTCACGACCGCCTACACCGATATCACCTGCCGGAACATCGATGTCCGGACCGATAAATCTGTAAAGATTGCTCATGAATGCCTGGCAGAAACGCATGATTTCCGCATCGGACTTGCCCTTGGGGTCAAAGTCAGAGCCGCCCTTTGCTCCGCCTATCGGCAAGCCGGTAAGGCTGTTTTTGAAAATCTGCTCAAAGCCGAGGAACTTAACGATTCCCGAATAAACGCTCGGATGGAAGCGAAGACCACCCTTGTAAGGTCCGATAGAACCGTTGAACTGACAACGGTAGCCCTTGTTGACCTGAACCTTGCCGTTGTCATCGACCCATGCGACACGGAAAGAGAACATACGCTCCGGCTCGACAAGTCTTTCAAGAAGTCCGCACTTTTCATATTCCGGATGTCTTTCGATAACCGGCTCAATGGAAGCCAAAACCTCCTCAACAGTCTGAACAAATTCAGGCTCGGAAGCGTTCTTTTCTCTTACCGAGGCCAGAACTCTGTTAATATATTCGTTCATTTGATACACCCTTTCGGTAAACAATAAGCCGTCTCAACGCAGAAGCATCGGTTCAACGGCCGTTTACAAAATTAACGCAACACCGCACAAATTGCGGCGCACACCTCAAATGTGCGGTATTGCCTAAAAAAATACAGTGATATTATAATTGTTTTTTGGCTCAATGTCAAGTTTTTATGCGACAAAATACACAATTTAAGATGTTTAATTTTGTGCACTATGTTGCTTTTCTGTTTGTATCGTTAAATGTTTATCACATTTTAAAGTGCTAAACAAAACAATAATTTCCTCTTGACCTGAACATTTGTTCGTTGTATAATGTATATATGCAATATCGCGTGCACCGCAATTTGTGCGATGTTGCCTATGGTACATCTGAGTCGGAGGGTGATTTCAACGGCAAAAAAGGTTTATATTGCGATTGATCTAAAATCATTCTATGCTTCCGTCGAATGTGTTGACAGGGGGCTTGATCCGCTTGACGCAAATCTTGTTGTTGCCGACCCGACAAGAACGGAGAAAACGATCTGCCTTGCCGTCTCTCCTTCGCTGAAATCCTACGGGATTCCCGGCAGAGCAAGGCTTTTTGAGGTTGTTCAAAAGGTTCATGAAGTAAATGCGCAGCGGAAATATTACGCCCCAAAGCATAGCTTTTCCCATGAATCACATTTTAATTCCGAATTGAAGAAAGATCCCTCGGCCGAGCTTGCGTTTA
This sequence comes from Bacteroides faecis, assembly GCA_963625295.1. Taxonomy (GTDB): domain Bacteria; phylum Bacillota; class Clostridia; order Oscillospirales; family Acutalibacteraceae; genus CAG-488. Next base: position 11,809 of record CAVFTC010000017.1, on the reverse strand, counting down.
TTATCGCTCCTCCGAGAATGGCGCACTACATGGAGATCAGCGCACAGATATATAATGTCTATCTGAAATACATCGCTCCCGAGGATATTCATGTCTATTCGATAGACGAGGTTTTCATTGACGCGACCGGCTACCTCAAAACCTACGGTTTAACGCCCCGTGAGCTTACGATGAAAATGGTGCTCGATGTTCTTGACACAACGGGCATCACAGCAACGGCAGGCATCGGTACGAATATGTATCTTTGCAAAATCGCAATGGATATCTACGCCAAGCATTGCGAACCGGATAAAAACGGCGTAAGGATAGCCGAGCTTGATGAAATGCTATACCGCAGGGTGCTTTGGGAGCATCGGCCGCTGACGGATTTTTGGCGAGTCGGCAAGGGAATATCAAAAAAGCTTGAAGCTCACGGCATATTCACCATGGGCGATGTTGCACGCTGCTCGGTCGGTAAAGACAGCGACTACTATAACGAGGCTCTGCTCTATAAGCTTTTCGGAGTCAATGCTGAACTGCTTATCGACCATGCGTGGGGCTGGGAGCCGACGGAAATTGCCGACATTAAAGCCTATCGTCCGGAAAACAACAGCCTCAGCTCAGGTCAGGTGCTTCAACAGCCATATGAATTTTCAAAGGCTCGGCTCGTTCTCAAGGAAATGGCCGATCAGCTTTCTCTTGAGCTTGTTTCCAAAAGGCTTGTGACAAATCAAATCGTTCTGACCGTCGGCTATGACATTGAATGCCTGAACAGAAGTTATACGGGTGCAGTGGAAACCGACCGCTACGGCAGAAAAGTTCCGAAAACAGCCCATTCGAGCGAAAATATCGGAAGATTCACCTCATCGACAAGGCTCATTTGCGAGACAGCCATGAAGCTTTTCGACAGAATCGTTGACCGTGGGCTGCTCGTTCGCAGAATGTATATCGTTGCCAATCATGTCATCAGCGAAAAGGACGCGGAAAAAGAAAGCGAATATGTTCAGCTCAATCTTTTTACCGACGCCCAAAAGCAGGAAAACGAAGAAAACAAGCTAAAAAAAGAAAAGGATATGCAAAGGGCAATATTGAAGATTAAGAGCAAATACGGAAAAAATTCAATAATTAAGGGAATGAACCTCAAGGACGGCGCAACTGCGCTTGAACGGAACAAGCAGATAGGAGGTCACAAGGCATGAACGGAAAATACGACGACATAATCGACCTGCCGCATCATATTTCGACCAGAAGGCCGCAGATGTCACGCTCGGCAAGGGCGGCTCAGTTTGCGCCTTTTGCCGCAATAGTCGGGCTTGACGACGAGCTGGAGGAAACGGCACGGCTGACGGACTCAAAGCCCGAGCTTGAGGAGGCCGAAAAAGAAAAAATCAACCGTGCCCTTCTGAAAATAAAAAATAATCCTCAAGGAAAAGCCGTCATCGAACTGACATTTTTCCGACCCGACAAAAGGAAGGAGGGCGGAGCGATCATCACCAGAGTTTGCTCCGTCAGGCGCATCGACGAGGTTGAACGCAGGCTGATATTCGACGACAGAACGGAGATTAAGTTTGATAACATTTTATCAATAATTTTGCTCAAATAATGCAATTTTTTGTACATTTTCACTTGACTTCACGCATAGTCATGATATAATTAGGGTAAATTCAGATTTATCAAGAGGAGTGTTAAACCATGAATCCAATCACAATCACCGCTCTGATACTGTTTGCCGTCACCTACATACTGATGCTGGCATTTCAGAAAATCAGACCCTATGTTGCGATAGGCTCGGCTCTTATTTTTGTAATACTCGGCACGGTTGCAACACTTTCGCCCGATGTTTTCGGCAGCGGCTTTTTCAATGTCGGCGGGGAAGCATATTCCTACGGCTTTAAGCAGGCTCTCGGAGAAATCGACTGGAATGTGCTGATGATGATCGCCGGTACAATGGGAACGGTTTATCTTTTTATCGAATCAAAGATGCCGCAGCTCATGTCCGATGTGCTCATCTCCAAAATGCCGAATGTCAAGTTGGCTATTGTTTGCCTTTCGCTTTTCGCAGGCATTGTTTCGGCCTTCGTCGATAATGTTGCGACGGTGCTCATGATTGCGCCGGTTGCGCTTGCCTTCTGCAAAAAGGTCAACATCTCCCCTGTTCCGTCCATTATATGTATTGCCATTTCCTCTAATCTTCAGGGTGCGGCAACGCTTGTCGGCGACACGACATCAATTCTTCTTGCCAAGGCGGCAAACCTTGATTTTTCCGACTTCTTTGTCGATAACGGGCATGTCGGAATGTTCTGGGTCGTAGAGGCCGGCGCAATCGTCAGCGCTTTCATAATACTTTTCATGTTCCGCAAGGAAGACGAAAAAATCGAATTTAATTCAAGAACAAAGGTTGAGGATAAATTCCCCACCTTTCTCCTCGTCGGCACGATCGTTCTTCTGATCGCCGCCTCGTTCATACCCTATAAGGACAGCGCAGCCGAGGGTCAGTTCTATAAGCCGGACATAACAAACGGTCTTATCTGCATCGGCTTCTTCCTGATCGGACTTCTTCGTGAAATAATCTTTAAGAAGAACTATAAAATTGTCAAGGACAGCCTCAAGGAAATTGATTATTACACAATCGCCTTGCTCACGGGTCTTTTCGTGGTGATCGGCGGAATCAAGAGTGCCGGAGTTATTGATGTTATCGGTAACGGAATCGCAAAGCTCGGTTCAGGCTCACAATTTATTATTTACACGATCATCGTTTGGATTTCCGTTATTCTCTCGGCATTTATCGACAATATTCCCTACACGGCGACCATGCTTACCATCGTCCCCGTAATCGCCGCAGATATGGGCATGGATCCCAAGCTCCTTTACTATGGTCTGCTTTGCGGCGCAACCCTCGGCGGAAACCTTACCCCGATCGGTGCAAGCGCAAATATAGCCGGAATAGGAATCCTCAAAAAAGAGGGCTACGAGGTCAAGGCTACGACCTTCATGAAATACGGCGTGCCCTTTACCCTCTCCGCCGTTGTGACAGGTTACCTCCTCATCTGGCTCATCTGGAAATAAATAAGCAAAAAACGGGCAGCTTGCTTAATTGCAAACCGCCCGTTTTTTTATTCTTTAATCGACTCGATGTATTTCATAAGCTCTCCAACGGTTTTCATTCCGCCGAATTCCTTGCTGTCGATTTTAATTCCGTATTCGTTTTCAAGATCGACCGCAACATTAACCATATCAAAGGAGTTAAGTCCGATGTCCGAACGGAGCTTTGAATCCTCCGTGATTTCATCGGGTTCAATATCAATATAGCTGCAAATTATATTTCTGAATGTTTCAAGCATCTCAACAACCCTCTCTTACATTTTTTAAGGCAACACCGTACAATTAAGGCGCACGCCTTGCTTGAATATATTTCCGTCATGTCGCACAAAAATTCCTTGACTTGCGTTAGCAAGCCTGCAAAATCCTTGCACAACCTGACGAAAAATCTTACTGCGCAATCCGCACCCCTTAATTGTGCGGCATTGCCTTAAGCAAAGACTTCATGCTGATGCTCGGATCGCTCAATCCGATTTCAAGAGCCTTTTCCGTTCCGTTGAACAGCGACTTTATATCCTCAACGCTGACAAATTTCGTCCTGTGCAGGCAGCTGATCTTGAGGCAACCACTGTGAGCGTCCTTCATTGCGAAGGTGTAAAGCACCATTATGTATCTTCCGAGGCCGTAGCCGACATATTCGTACTCCCAGCCGTTAATGGACTTTTCGTTAATCGGCAGCCATGAGAACATCATCGTCGACGCACCGGCGGCAGCCGAATAATTGAACAGCTCACGCTGGAGGTCACGGTATTCAAGATACGGATAATCCATATGTCTGAAAGCCCATATCTGTGCGTCTGCCATCTTGTCCAGAGCCGTCATGAAGGTATCGTCCTCTTCAAGATGAACTCTCCACGGCAGCGGAGCGGTAACCGTACCGCCGGAACGCTTTTCGGGAAGCGTGCGCCGCCTTGTGCAAAGGCAGATGAAATATGAATCAAGATGTCCGTTATTTATCTTTGAAAGATGCATTCTCATTGCAAGCTGAACAAGACACTCCGGGCTGACATTGTTGTTCTCGCAGAAATCAAAAAATTTCTTGCTAAGCTCCGGCGAAACAGTCGTCTTGGTAAGCTCCGCCTTGTCATGGATCGGGTCAAAAAGCGAGGGAGCGTTGATGCTCGGATCCTTCTTCTTTTTGCGCTCGGCTTCAAGAAGCTTCGGACCTTCGACTCCAAGGTAAAGCGGTTCACCGTTTTTGGTTATATACTCGGCATAAGCCTCTCTGTCCTTTTCAAGGTTCTCCTTGTTTTCCACATAGGCAAGCTCACGCTTGATTCTGTCCTCATAGCTGCCGAGCGGCTTCGGCATCGGCTTGCCGTTTTTAAGATGATCGTACACGGCAAAGAGGTCGTTAAAGAAAGCGAACACTGCGGCATTATCCATAACAAGATGGTGGATATTGATATAAACGCCGTATCTTCCGTCATGCGTCGTGAAATATTTCAGCCTGAAAATTTCGCCCTTGAGCATTTTTATCGGCTTCTGCGCATCGGCGGTGAGCACCCTTTCGCGCTCCTCGTCCGATTTGAAATCGTACACGGGAACATTTCCTATTCTGTACGAATCACGGAAATACTGCATTATCTTGCCGTCCTGCTTAAAGAAAACAAGTCGCAGGCAATCGTTACGCTCAATTTCAATATTGAACGCCTCAGTCATCACATCAAAATCTATCTTCTGCGACACGATTATCGAATCGGGAATCTGCGTAACCTGCTTGTGAAAGAAGCTGTATTTGAGCATGAACTGAATCATTTCCTGCGGCGGAATGAGCGGATATATAGGCTTATTTACGGAATTCACGAAAATGCCCCCTTAAATTTTTGTTTCTTTTCTCTTGATTTTGCCGCTGCCTGTTTTTTCGAGCGGTTCTTTGCGAACTCTTACCTCGGAAACAATATGCGAAGCCTTGGCGGTTTTATTCATTCTGTCAACGGCCTTTTCAAGCTCGGCTTGAATATCCTCGATTTTTTCAAGCTCTGCGTATTCATAATCGGGATATATTTCGGCAACGATCCTGTCATTTTCGGCATATACAAGAACCTCGCTGACGAGCTGATTGTCGGCAAACTTCTTTTCGATGGCCTCGGGAGAAACATTCTCGCCGCTCGAAAGAATGATAAGATTCTTGACACGACCCGTGATAAACAGCTGATTATCGGGAGTAAGCTCTCCGATATCGCCCGTCTTGAGCCAGCCGTCCTCAGTGAACATCTTCGCCGTTTCCTCCGGCATTTTATAGTAGCCGAGCATAACCGTCGGGGTCTTGACCTGAATTTCACCGTTTTGGATTCGAGCCTCGCAAACATCGGTAACACGACCGACCGATTCCCTTGAAGCGGTGTTGTCGGGAACGGAAATTCTGCAGCCGGCCTCGGTCATGCCATAGCCCTGTCTGAGGAAAATTCCGAGCTTCTCGTACTCGTCAATAAGCTCCGGGTTGAGATATGCGCCGCCCGAGATGAGCCACTTTATATTTCTGCCGAAAACCTGCGTAACCGCTTCCTTGACGGAGGTTTCCGGATTTCTTGCAAGAATTGCTTTAACACGCTGCAAAAGAGTCTGGGCAATCATCGGAACAACTCGAACGACCTTCGGCTCAAATATTTTGAGGTTCTTAATCAAATCCATCATTGAACCGTTGAGGCAAACCTGCAAGCCGTCCTTGAGGTTCTTGATATAGTCGCCGGAGAAGCAATAGATATGGTACATCGGCAGAACCGACATTGAAACATCGTTCGGAAGGAAAATATCGGTGCAATAGTCGTGATACATGATATTTCCGACAAGGGCAAGCGTTGAAAGCTCAACTCCTTTTTTCACTCCCGTTGTGCCCGATGTAAAAATAATAACGCAGCACGCATTTTTATCCACTGCGATGTCCGAAAGAGCCGCATACTCGGAGGCTTCGGAATACTCGGAATAGATTCTGTCAAACTCGTTGAGATCGCCGAGATTGACCGCAAATTTCAGAAACGGACAAAGCGCCTTCAGCTTCTCCGCATTCTCGGCAAATTCCGCTTCATAAAGAAGCATTTCTATATCGGCACGCTCGAAAAGCTCCGCCGCTTCCTCAACCGAAATATCCGGAGCAAACGGAACGGCAACATTACCGCTGACAAGAATGCCAGAAAGACAGGTTATGTATTCGTAATTGGATTTTCCGATAATCGCAACATGCATTCTTTTTTCGGAAAGGCTGCGAATCCAGCGACAAACGGCAAGGCTGTCGCTTCTCACCTTTTTAAAGCTTCTCTCCTCGACCTTATCGTCCCTGATAAACTTGATAAAGGTAGCGTCGCCGTATTTTTCAGCTCCGTTATCAAGCAGTTCTCTGACTGATGGCGCATCAAAATTTTCCATATCGCATCTCCTATCTTTCGTTTTTTTATATAATAGTCTATAACATTGTGCTTTGTCAATTGTCACAAAAGCAACTTTGTCTTACGGTAATACCGCACGCCCCAATTGTGCGCTTAAAAATTACAGTAAATTATAACATATCTATTGTTTGATTTCAACATATAAATGCAAAAAATGCGACCTCAGAAGAAGTCGCATAAAATCATTATCTGTTCTCGTATTCCTTGATCCAGGCGACCATGTCATCAACAGACTGCTGAACGCTCATCGGATCATATCCAAGCTCATTTCTTGCCTTTTCAATTGAGAAATTGCAGTTAGACATAAGCTTTCTGATCGAATAGCGAGTGAAAAGCGGAGTCGTCTTGGTAACGGAATAATACTTTTCCATAAGGGGAGCAAACGGTCTTACCATGCCGTAGGACATTTTAATCGACGGTGCTTTCTTGCCGCAAGCCTTTGCTACCGCCTTGATAAAGCCGTCGGTGGAGATCATCTCACCGCAGAGGATATAGCAATCTCCGTTTTTTCCCTTCTGAGCGGCGGCATGCATTCCCTTGGCAACATCACGAACATCGACAAAATTGTATGCGCCGAAGCTCAACGAGCACGGAAAGCTGCCCTTTATAAACATACGAACCATTTCGCCGACATTGGAAACCTTATAATCATAAGGACCGATGCAAGCACCCGGATGCACAACAACGGCGTCGATATTACCCTCATGAACATTATCGAGCACAAACTGAGTTGCAATAGCCTTAGTCTTAGCGTATGTGCCGTCAAGATTCTTCGGGCTGAAATGGTCAAGCTCTGTCATTACTTGGTTGTCGGGAAGCGGAGGAAATGCGTCAACGCTTGATGCGTAAACAAGTCTGCGGACATTACATCTTTGGCAGGCTCTGACAACATTCTTTGTGCCGTTTACATTTACTCTCCATGTGAGATCCTCCATGCCGGGATTTATATCAATAACTCCGGCAAGGTGGTAAACAACATCAACGCCCTCAAACGCCCTGTCGAGCGATTCGGAGTCGGTAACATCGCCGTAGACCTTTTCGCAGTCTATACCGTCAAACACGGGAACATCCTTACGGATAAGTATTCTTACCTTTTCGCCGCTGTCAACAAGCTCCTTCAAAAGCGCATAGCCGATGTGACCGGTTGCGCCCGTGATAAGACTTATCTTTTCCATGGCTTATTCTCCCTTCATCTCAAGAAGCTTCTGCTTACCCGTGAATGAATCAACGGAAAGCTTAACGGAATCAAAGATAGCGGACTCGATATCGTCCTCCTGAACGCCGAGTGAAACGCTCCACTTCTTGTTGATAAAGGTGTTCATGCACATGATATCCGCAAGGTAAACCGCATTGATACCCGACTCAACATTGCGCTTTTTGTAATCATTCATCATGTAAACGCCGAAGGCCTTGAACATCCAGTTTGCGATATGGATAATCTTTCTGTTCGGCTGACCCATTGCCTTGTGAACAATGTGAAGAAATTCGTCCCATGTGAGGTTATAGTAGCCGATCGGATAGGCGTTACCGCCCTCATTCTTCTCCGCTGCGCCGACGATAGCTTCGCCGACCTGACGAACCGTAACCATAGCTGTGCCGCCCTTCGGATAGAAGGTCGTCTTGCCCATATTTGTAAGCTGCTCGATAAGGATTACCCAAACCGGCTTTCTGCCCGGCTGAGTACCGAAGATATACGGAAGCTCAAGCACGGCAACATCCATCTCGCCGTCCTTTGCGAACGAAAGAGCAACCTCCTCCTGCTCGATACGGCTTCTGATGTAGTGATGCTTCTTTGTAAGCTCCATCTCCGGGAATTCCTTTGCAAAATAAGCAAAGTAAGAGCCGAGGATAACGCTCTTTTTGATGCCGACCTGCTTTGCGATAGTGAGAAGATGTCTTACAGGCTCGATGTTATACTTTCTATATGCCTCATAAACGGGAGCGGGAAATTCTACTCTTTCGTCAACGCCGGCTGCAAATACGAAGCAGTCGCAGCCCGTCATCATCTCTACAAGCTCATCGTCGGAAAGCTCAAGATAGTTGCCGAAAACAAGCTCCATCTCTTCGGGAATCGGTGCTCCCTCCGGAAGCGGAGGAAGAGCAACAGATTTAACGGAATGACCTCTTTTGATAAATTCTGCGGCAGCTGCCGAACCGAGCAAGCCCGTGCCGCCAATCATAAACACTTTCATAATATACACCCACAGGGCATCATTGCTGACGCCCCGTTATCCTTTCTGAAATTACCAGTTAATTGTGAAATCGGATTCAATGCCGAACGGAGCGTTTACAGTCGTGCCCGCCTTTGTAACATTAAGCTCCCAAACATAATAATAATTGATATGTGTAAGGTTGCCTGTTGCGGGATCGATTGTAGCGACAATTTTTCCGTCACGGTATCCAACCTTTGTGTCACCCTCGATCAAGGATTTTGCACCGCCTGCATTCTCAAGGATCGTTGAAACACGAACAATGCTGAACGCCTTGCCGTGGTTGCCGGCGCCGTGAGTCGGATTTGTCGAAAGAGCGTCCGACTTAACCTTGATAGTGATAACATATTTGCCGTTTTTCTCCGCAAGAGTTGCGCTCGAAATGTTAGCTGTTGTAAGCTTTGATGACCAGCTTTCCTCCTCAACGGGGAAATCCTTTTTGAGGTCTGCCTTTGAAAGCTTACGGTTTGTGTCGCCCTCTTTTTCGCCCATATTCTTCTCAACAAGAGAATTGATAACGTTTGTAAAGACCTTGAACGGTCCGCCGAGCGTGAAAGAACCCGCCTGAGTATTCTTCTCATAGTTCTTTACGCCGCCCTTGGCACTTGTCTTGACCTTATTGACCGATGTGTTGAAATAGTTGAGTATTTCAGCCTGAGTAGAGGGCTTTGTTGCCGCAGCCTTGCTTGTTGAAGAACTGCCGCCGGAATTTCCGCTCGTATTTGAATTTGCGGAGCTGCCGCTGTCACCGTCCGCTGCTGCCGAAGTCTCCTGCTCACCTGTCGAAGCGTCTGTCGGAGTCTCGGGGTCAACCGAGGGATCAACAGGGACGACATCGCCCGAACCGCCGTCGGTTGTAGAACCTCCGTTGCCGCTTGAGGACGACGAAGCCGGAGCATATTTGGCTGCTTCAATCTTTGCGTCAGCAAGCTTGTTCGTTCCGAGAACCGAAGAAACACAGACCGCAACAACGCAGAGAAATGCCGTAACGCATGTAACTACCGTTTTTTTCATAAAATATCACTCCTCAAATTTTATCATTTCTCGCCGAAATCCTTGAAGATTTCCATGCCGTAAACATTATGCTCGTCCTTCCTGTGGTTCGGATACCAAACCTGAGCGAAGAACGGGTTCTTCTTTGCAATCTCATCATAGTTCCACGGGATCGGGTCGCACTCCGGGCACCAGTGGCCGCCGTTAAGAACAAGGTTGGGAGTCATCTCAAATGTATGGCCGAATGCACATTCCCACTTGAGCGGAGTGTAAAGGTCGCCCTTTGTCATGCTCTCGCTGAGGCACTTGCCGCCTCTGAATTCTGCGGCCTGCTCCATATCGGCAATATCAAGCTCCGACTGAGGCTTTTTCTCGTCATAGCCGTGATCAAGGTATGTCGGGGTCATTGAAGCCTTCTTGATCTCAAACTTATCCCATGTGCTGGGAATCTTCTTCCAATCCTCATATGAGCCGTAGTATGCGCTGATACGCTCGGGAACACGGTTCTTGATCCAGTTCATTGTGCCGAAAACTTCCTTGTTGGCAAGACCCTCCATGAGGAACTTCTTGACAAGTCCGCCCGGGGCAAGCTTTGAAAGCTTATAGAACTTCGGCAGAGTTTTTGCCATATCGTCAAAATACTTCTTGATGGGAACATTGTGTCTGAAATGAAGATAATCATTCAGCTTGTCGGAGTCCGCATAATACTGACCGTGGAAGTTCTTGAGAATGAACCAGTTCGGAGCAAAGAGCTTCTTCGGTGAGCCCATGCCTATTGCGCCGAGAAGATACTCCTCAAACTCAAAGTTTGTGATACGGTACTGCTCGCCCGAGCCGATGTTGTAGAATTTTCTCCAGAAATCCTCCGGAACGGAGTCATCGCAGACATTTGCAAGAAGAAGTCCGGAATCCTCAATGGTTGCCCACTCAAGAACGCCGTTGATCGGAACATGGAACATGATCGGGTCAATGTTCTTGAGAATTGCGGGGTAAAGAATACCCGACTGACGAAGCGAAACCCAATATTTGAGTCCCGACTCGGCAATGATATGCTCGGCTCTTACCTTGCTGACCGCATAGTGGTCATAGATGCTGATTTTGATGGGGTCGCCCGTTCTGCCCCAGTGGATCGGCGGATTACGGTCGCCCGTCTCGGCAACCGTGCCTATGTAAACGACCTTGATCGCGTCCGGGTCAGGCTGAGCCTTAACGGCGTCAACAATGTACTGCATTGCGGTCGTGTTGGTCTTGATTGTCCTCTTGGGGAAATAGTCGGCAGCCGGAGAAACCATTCCGCCAACATGGAGAACGATATCGGAGCCTGTTACGCACTTGCGAACATCATCATAATTGGTGAGATCGCCCCAGATAATTTTAACGGCGGGATCATTCTCATAATCCTTGAACTTGAGACGGTTTTTTTCGCTTCCTCTGAGAAGGAGAACAAGATTATACTTATCCTTTCTCTTGTAGATCTCCTTGAAGCCGGCATAACCCATGTTACCGGATGCACCGGTCAAAAATACGGTTTTTTTGCTCATCGTAATCCTCCCAATTTATAAGTAACCGCTGATTAAACCGGAGTAAAATTATCGGCGGCAACCTAATTTATTTCAATTTATTATAGGTCATTTCACGCTTGCTTGTCAAGCATTAAAACGGCAAATTCGACAAAAATTTAACTAAGGCAACACCGCACAAATTGGGGTGTGCGAATTGTGCAGCAAGAAACAAGCTGTCCAAAATACAAAAGTAAAAAATAATCGTATATTTTGAAGCGGAATTTACTTTGGGAATTCGCCCCACAAAAGTAATTTCAGAAAATCGGATAAAAGACTTGATTTTTAGAAAATTTTATTGTATAATAAGCAGCGTTATGTGCCGGTGTGATGGAATTGGCAGACGTGCCGGACTCAAAATCCGGTGGTAGCGATACCGTACCGGTTCGACCCCGGTCACCGGCACCAAGAGACAGGTTTTTACCTGTCTTTTTATTTTGCCCAAGCCGTATTGCAGTCACTATTGCAGTCATTTTATAACCCCCAATAAACGCAAAAATCCCCGGATTATCACTCTAACAGTGGTAGTCCGGGGATAATTGTATCGGCATGTTAATTACTTCGCAAGGAGAGTGTAGCACGC
>CAVFTC010000016.1:16447-33207 GCA_963625295.1 Bacteroides faecis | reverse complement strand
GCCGCTTAGAATTGTGCTATGGTTTAATCAGCGGTTACCGAACAAGGCGTGCGCCACAATTGTGTGGTGTTGCCTTAATATCCGCACCGCCTATGCAGAGAAGTATGCCGAATAAAATCAAAGCGATGCCTTTTGCAATTTTATTATTCATAGCGTTTTCCTCCCGGATTATACATTCTTTTCAAGTCCCGACCTGACGGGCTTGGTGACATAGACCTGTCTGACTATTGATTTCAGGCTTTCTGCGGCGCATTCGGCTTTTGACTCGTCGTCAAAAATTCCGTAAACCGTCGGACCGCTTCCGCTCATACAAGCCGCCAACGCTCCGTAGCGGTTGAGAACCGACTTGATCGGAACACGCTCGGGCACCTCGATAAGCTGCTCAAAAACATTCTTGCAGCGGCGGCACATCTCATAAAGATCGCCCTGTGAAGCGGCATACAGCATTCCGCAGGTGTCGAGGTGGCGAATGTTCTGCGCCGTGTCAAAGGCGGAATAAGCCTCCTTTGTGGAAACTCCCCTTTCGGGCTTTGCGAGCACGATCCAACAGTCGGACAAATCCGGCAGCGGCGAAAGAATCTCGCCAATATTCTGCGCAACGCATGTGCCGCCCGTCAGACAAAACGGAACATCTGCGCCGACCTTAACGCCGATTGCGCAAAGCTCCTTTGAGCTGAGACCTGCCGAAAAAATATCGTTGAGCGCAGCAATGACCGCCGCACCGTCCGCACTGCCGCCCGCCATGCCTGCGGCAAACGGAATGTTCTTTTCAATGTGGATTTTTATACCCGTGTTTTTGATTTTTGTATAGTCAAAAAATGCCTGAGCCGCCTTATATGCGATATTCGACTTGTCGCACGGCAGAGCCGCTTCGCTGCACGATATCGTGATTTTTTTGTCGTCCGTCGTTTCAACGCTAACCGTGTCGTAAAGTCCGACCGATTGCATTATCATGAACAGGCTGTGATATCCGTTATCAAGCGTTCTGAGGATATCGAGCATGAGGTTTATTTTGGCTGCTGCCTTGTATTCTGCTTTCATATGTTCTTTCCTTTCGGGAGGTTTCGACTCACTTTCCTATCCTCGTCTGCTTCAAACCGGTGAACTTCTGTCCCCATGCGTTTGCCCATGCTTCGCAGTAGAGGGAATAATAAGAAACATTGTTGTTCTTTCGATAGTTTATGCAGGGCTTGAAGTTGCACCAGATGAATGACGGAATCGCAATGACGATGAACCAGATAGGGCCGAGCAGGAGAGCCTGCCATGTGTGGCCGTATTCATGAATTCTCGTGTCACGAAGCCAGTCGTCCGGACGGTCGGGATTCATAAAAATAAATGTTCCGAACGAAATTCCGCCCCAGTCGCCGGGCACATATGTAACCGTCGCATTGAAAAATCTTTCATGCTTACAGCCCTTGATGACCGCAAAAATTATATAGGCGATGAAACCGATAAGGTTAATCGGCAGCGCCCATGTCCATTCTATAAGATAAAACAAAAACTTTTTCATGGCTTTATACCCCCCGTTCGATTTATTCTATCATATTTTTACCTGTTTGAAAAGACTATAAGGGCATTTAACCTTGAAAAATAATAAATAATGTGTATAATTATATATAGAGCAATATCATAATAAATTGCCACAACAGATAAAACGGAGGTTTTGTTTATGACAGAAGTTACAAAAGATATGCTTATAGGCGATATTCTTGACGCAGACAGCGGCACAGCCGAATTTTTCCTCAACATGGGTATGCACTGTCTCGGCTGCCCCTCGGCAAGAGGAGAGAGCCTTGAGATGGCTTGCGCCGTTCACGGTGTTGATGTTGAGCAGATGGTTGCGGATATCAACGCTTATCTCGCAAGCAAATGATTCGACTTAAGCCGAGACTTCAATCGGCGGCGGATATGGTTCGTGACGGTTCCCGTGTCGCAGATATCGGAACCGACCACGCCTACCTGCCGGCAGCACTCATTTTATCGGGTAAAATACCGTCTGCCGTTGCGGCAGACCTAAGAAAGGGTCCATTGGAAAACGCCTTGGAAACCGTCCGCAGCAACCATATTGAGGACAGGGTTCAGCTTCGCCTTTCCGATGGGCTTAAATGTGTTTCTCCCGACGATGCCGACGACATTGTTATCGCAGGCATGGGCGGTATTTTGATTTCAGAAATTTTGACAGCCGCCGAATGGGTCAAAAACGAAAAATACAAGCTGATTTTGCAGCCTCAATCGCATGACGAGGATGTTCGCAAATATCTTTTTGCAAACGGGTTTGAAATAACCGACGAAACGGTCTGCTTCGAGGACGGCAAGGTCTACATATGCATCGGAGCGATATACTCAGGACTGCAAGCCTCACACAGCGAGGCCGAAATCATGTTCGGCAGTCTGCTCACACGCCATGACGAAGCGGCAGAGGCTTTCAAAAATAAAAAACTCAAAAGAATAACGGCTCGCCTTTCCGCTCTCAACATCCATGGCGGCGACGAGGACGAAAAGAAGCGGCTTGAAGCAATAATAAAAGAGGTGGAAAGATGGCAAAGGTAAAGGATTTTTACGATTATCTTAACAGCATTGCTCCCTTTGAAACGCAGGAGGACTGGGACAACAGCGGAATGCTCGTCGGCGATATGAACGCCGAGGTAAAAAAGGTTGCCGTTGTGCTCGACATCACTTCCGAAGAAATAGAAAAAGCCAAGGCGATCGGCGCAGATTTGATAATCAGCCACCACCCCGTCATTTTCAGCCCGATAAAATCGGTGACGAAGGGCAGCGTGCCGTATGAGCTTGTCGCAAGCTCGATAAACGCTCTTTGCTGCCACACGCCGCTCGATATTGCGGACGGCGGAACAAACGACAGCCTCGCCGAGCTGCTCGGGATAAATGTAACCCGTGCCGACGATCCGATATTGAGACTCGGAACGGTTGAACCGACCACGGCGGCGACGCTGGCAGAAAAAATCGCAAAAGCCCTGAACACCAAGGTGCGCTACGCCGACGCAGGAAGACCGATTAAAAAAATCGCAATCTGCACAGGCGCAGGCTGCTCGCTTATCGAAGCGGCGGGTGAAATTGACGCTTTTATCACCGGCGACGCATCACACCATAATTTTCTTGACTGCGTTAGTGAGGGCATAACGCTCATCGCCGCAGGACATTACGAAACGGAAATCGTTGTTGTTCCCGTTCTTGTTAAAAAATTACAGATACAGTTCCCCGACATAGAAATCATTGACATCAAACAGGAAAATCCGATTAAATTTATTTGAGGTAGTTATGGCACTTGACGGAATATTTCTCAGCAAAATTAAAGACGAGCTGCTCAGAGAAGCCGTGTTCGGCAGAGTTGAAAAAATTCACCAGCCTTCCCGTGAGGAGCTGGTTATCCACCTGCGTGGAAAAGGCGGAGCCAAGAAGCTTTTTCTTTCAATAAGGGGCAACAGTCCGAGGATTCATCTGACCGACCATGCGCCCGAAAATCCGGCTGTTCCGCCGATGTTCTGTATGCTGATGAGAAAAAAACTGCTCAACGCACAGCTTGTCGATATTCGTCAGTCGGGTCTTGACCGAATACTTTACCTTGATTTCAACGCCACAAACGAAATCGGCGATAAAATAAAGCTCATTCTCTCGATTGAGATAATGGCAAAATACTCGAACATAATCCTCTTTGACGGCGACGGAAAAATCGTTGACGCAATTAAGCGAGTTGACCTCAGCCAGTCGGCGGTTCGTCAGATTCTGCCCGGCTTTCAATATATCGCACCGCCGCCGCAGAGCAAGCTCAACATAACAGACCACACGACGGGAAATATTATCGCACAGGTTAAAACATTCCCGTCAAAGCCGCTCTCGTCCGCCGTACTCAATACCTTGCAGGGTGCTTCTCCCCTCACCTGCCGTGAGCTTTGCGGTGAATTCGCCGAGCTTTATACGGACGAGGTCGGTGACAAAGGCTTCGAATATCTTTCAAAAAACCTTGACAGCTTGCGCAATATTATCGTAAACGAACCGGGCATTCCCTTCATGCTCAAGGACGAGACGGGCAAGCCCGTTGACTTTTCGTTCTTCCCGATCAGGCAGTACGGCGACCGCTACAGAACGGAAATCAAAGCAAGCTTTTCCGAGCTTCTTGACGAATTCTACTATGAGTGCGACCGGCTTGAACGCACGAAGCAGAAAGGTCAGGATTTGGTAAAGCTTCTCAATTCCGCCATTGCAAGAGTTTCAAAGAAGCTCAGCCTGAGACAGGCGGAGCTGGCTCACTGCGCCGACAGGGAAAAGCTGAGAATCAATGCCGAGCTTATCAACGCAAACCTTTACAGGCTTGAAAAGGGCGCGCTTTTCTATGACCTTGAGAATTATTATGACGAAAACAAGCCGATAAGAATCAAGGCCGATCCGTCAAAATCTCCGGCGCAGAACGCACAAAAATATTTCAAGGAATATCGCAAAGCAAAAACTGCCGAACAGCTTCTGACCGGCTTCATCGAGGAAAGCAAGCAGGAGCTGGCATACCTTGAAACGGTTGCGGATTCGCTTGAACGAGCCGACACACAGGCTGAAATCGACGAGATTCGCAATGAGCTTTCGCTCGGCGGTTATGTCAAGAAAAAACGGGGAACGGATAAGAAATCTACCAAAGCTCTGCCGCCGATCGAATACAGAACAACGGACGGCTTCCGTGTTCTCGTCGGCAGGAACAATGTGCAGAACGACAGGCTTTCGCTCAAGACCGCCGCAAAGAATGATATGTGGCTTCACACGCAGAAATTCCCCGGCTCTCATGTTATAATCGTCAGCGACAACAGGGAAATAAGCGACGAAGCGATAGTCGAAGCGGCGGAAATTGCCGCTTATCACTCAAAGGCTCGTGACGCTAAGCTTGTTCCGGTTGACTACACATATGTTAAAAATCTCAAAAAGCCGCAGGGTGCGCCCTACGGTAAGGTAATATACCATGTTTACTACTCGGTCAATGTCACTCCCAACCGTGACAAAATCAATGCTAAACTTATAAAGTAAGGTGAAGAACATGCGACTTCTTGTTATTGACGGCAACAGTATAATCAACCGTGCTTTCTACGGAATAAAGCTTCTGAGCACCAAGGACGGCAAGTATACCAACGGAATTTACGGCTTCATGAATATTTTCCACAAGCTTCTCGACGACTGTCAGCCGGACAGGGTTGCGGTTGCTTTCGATGTCAAAAAGCCGACCTTCCGCCATGAAATGTATTCAGAATATAAGGCCGGCCGTCACGCCATGCCGGAGGAGCTTAAGCAGCAAATGCCCGTTCTCAAGGAGCTTTTGACTCTCATGGGCTACAAGGTTGTCGAAAAAGCAGGCTGGGAAGCCGACGATATTCTCGGCACTCTTTCGGTTCAGACGAAGGACGGTGACAAGTGCTTCATCGCAACGGGCGACCGTGACAGTCTACAGCTTGTCAGCGACACGACAACGGTTCTTCTTGCCTCGACCAAAATGGGCAGAACTCAGACCATCCCCTACGACAAGGCAAAAATCAAGGAGGACTACGGCGTTGAACCGTGGCAGATGATCGAGATAAAGGCTCTCCAGGGCGACAGCTCGGACAATATCCCCGGAGTTGCCGGAGTAGGACCGAAAACCGCAGGCGACCTGATTCAGCGTTTCGGCTCGGTCGAAAACATCTATAACAATATTGACACTATCGATATAAAGGACAAGCTTCGTGAAAAACTCGTCAATTCCAAGGACAGCGCAATGCTCAGCCACACGCTCGGCACAATACGAACCGATGCGCCGATTGATACGAACATGGATTCGTATATTCCGTCCGTTCCCGACAGCGGCAAGGCCTCAAGGCTTCTTGCCTCGCTTGAGATGTTCAGCATGATTGAAAAATTCGACCTCAGCAAGGGTGAAAAGGCTGACATTGAAACGGTCAGCGTACCGGTAAAGCACCTCGATTCTCTCTCGGAAATCAAGCTCGGCGATAAAGTTTATTTTGTTCCCGAATTTTCGGACGGCGATATAATTTCAATCGCTTTCGACTGCGGCGAGTACATTGCCGTTGTTGAAAACAACAGCTTCGCCTTTGCTTCGGAGCTTGCCGATATTCTTTCAAACGAAAATATCGAAAAAATAACCTGCGACGCAAAGCCTCTCTATTCGTGGGCGTTCATGCGTGATGTTCAAATAGAAGGAAAAATCAGCGACATTATGATTGCCGGCTATATTCTCAACCCCTCGGCAAACGATTATTCACCCGTCAGAATGGCGCAGGAATACGGTGCGCTCTGTCCCGAAATAAGCGAGGAAAACGAAACGGCGCTCAAGGCTGCCGCTTTAAAGGGCGCATGGGAAAAGGTCATCGCCCAAATTGAGGAAAATGACCAGCTTCCGCTTTTGTACGATATTGAAATGCCTCTTTCAAAGGTTCTCTCATCAATGGAGGTCACGGGCTTCCTTGTTGACCGTGAGAGCATAAGGCAGTACGGAACGGTGCTTGAAGAAAAAATCAACTCCCTTGTCGGCGAGATCTACGACCTTGCAGGCGAGGAATTCAACATAAATTCGCCGAAGCAGCTTGGTGCAATTCTTTTTGAAAAGCTGCAGCTGCCGGCAAAGAAGAAAACAAAATCGGGCTATTCGACCAACGCCGATGTGCTTGAAAGTCTTGCTCCCGATTACCCGATTGTTTCGCTGATTCTTGAATACAGAACGCTGGCGAAGCTCAAATCGACTTACTGCGACGGCTTGCAGAAATGCATTGCGCCCGACGGCAGAATCCATTCAACGCTCAACCAGACGGAAACAAAGACGGGACGAATTTCATCTACAGAGCCGAATCTTCAAAATATTCCCGTCAGAACTCCCGTCGGCCGTGAGCTTAGAAAGTTTTTCATTGCTAAAGACGGCTGCGTGCTTGTTGACGCCGACTATTCGCAAATCGAGCTTCGTGTTCTCTCCGACATTGCGAACGACGAAACGATGATATCCGCCTTCAACCACGGCGACGATATCCACACAATAACAGCTTCGCAGGTTTTCAACATGCCGGTTGAGGCGGTAACTCCGCTGATGAGAAGCCGTGCAAAGGCGGTCAATTTCGGCATAGTTTACGGCATCGGCGCATTTTCTCTCGCCCATGATATCGGCGTAACGAGAACCGAAGCCGACAAATACATCAAGGGCTATCTTCACCATTTTTCCGGCGTTGACAGCTACATGAAAAATGTCATTGCCAAGGCTAAGGAGGACGGCTATGTTCAAACTCTGTTCAATCGCCGCCGCTACCTGCCCGAACTTGCCGCCTCGAATGCTATGATCCGCAACTTCGGCGAGCGTGTTGCAAGAAACATGCCGATTCAGGGAACAGCCGCCGACATAATCAAAATCGCTATGGTTCGTGTTTACGACAGACTTGAAAAGGAAAATCTCAAAGCAAAGCTCATCATGCAGATTCACGATGAGCTGATCGTCGAAGCCCCCGAAGACGAACAGGAGCAGGTTCAAGCAATTGTTCGTGAAGAAATGGAAAACGCCTGCAAAATGAAGGTCAAGCTCACCGCAGATGTACATTGCGGCAAAAGCTGGTACGACGCAAAAGGATAATGCAAGATGAAAATTACATTTGTTTGCACGGGCAACACCTGCCGCAGTGCAATGGCAGAGGGCATTTGCAAAAGGCTCATTGCCGACAGAAAAATTGAAAGCATAAGCTGCCAAAGCTGCGGCCTCGGCGCATTTACGGGTGACAGTGCATCGCCGCTTGCGCTTTGGGCGGCAAGAATGCACGGTGCGGATATTTCCGACCACCGTTCAAGACAGATTAACCAATATATTTTTGACGAAACCGACCTGATGGTCTGCATGACAAAGGCGCATAAGAAGGCAATCATGACGCTGAATCCGAAATTCAAGGTCATTGTGCCCGAGCCGGAAATCTCCGACCCCTACGGCGGCAGCGAGGACACCTATTCCGCCTGTGCGGATCAGATCGAGCGCTTTGTGTCGAGACTTCTCGACGCCCTGACTGCCGAAATCAAGCCCATGTCAGCCGAGCATGTTTCCGAAATTGCCGAGATTGAAAAGCTTTGCTTCTCCGCTCCATGGACGGAGGAGGGCATTGCCGAGGAGCTGGACAACGAAAACGCACATTTCCTCGTCGCTCAGTCGGGCAAAAAGGTACTCGGTTATATCGGCGTTCACGAGGTTTGCGGTGAAGCGTATATTGATAACATCGCCGTGCACCCCGATTACAGACGGCTCGGTCTTGGAGAAAGGCTTTTGCAGACGGCTCAAAAAAATGCGTTCTCAAGAAAGTGCGAATTTATCACTCTTGAGGTTCGTAAAAGCAATGAAAAAGCAATCTCGCTGTATAAAAAGCTCGGCTACCAAACGGCAGGTGAACGCAAAAGCTTCTATACAAATCCCGCCGAAGGTGCGGTCATCATGACATTGAAAGAATGTGATATCAAATGAAAATATTATCCCTCGAATCCTCATGCGATGAAACGGCAGCTGCCGTTGTTGAGGACGGCAGAAAAGTTCTGTCGAGCGTTGTCGCTTCGCAGGTGCAGGAGCATATCATATACGGCGGAGTTGTGCCGGAGATTGCGTCACGCCGCCATGTTGAGGCGGTTTCCGGCGTTGTCGGCAAGGCTCTGAGTGACGCCGGCTGCACCCTTGAGGACATTTCGGCAATCGCCGTTACCTATGCGCCCGGACTTATCGGTGCGCTTCTGGTCGGAGTAAACTACGCCAAGGGACTGTCGCTTGCGAGCGGAATTCCACTCGTTCCGGTGCATCATCTGCGCTCCCACATTGCCGCCAACTACATCACCCACCCCGAGCTTGAGCCTGAATTTCTCTGCCTTGTTGTTTCCGGCGGACACAGTCACATTGTCGAGGTCAAGGACTACACAAAATTCAAAATCGTCGGCTACACTCATGACGACGCAGCAGGCGAGGCTATGGATAAGGCGGCAAGAGCGATGGGTCTGCCCTACCCCGGCGGATTAAATCTTGACCGTGTCGCAAAGGACGGCGACCCGACGGCATACAAAATGCCGCACCCAAGGGTTGACGGCGCACCCTATGATTTCAGCTTTTCGGGACTGAAAACCGCTGCACTGAACACCATCAACATCGCAAAGCAAAAGGGCGAGGAAATCAGCGTTCCCGACCTCGGCGCGTCATATATCAAGGCGGTCGTGCGCTGCCTGACGGAGAACACGGAAAAAGCGGCAAAGGATCTCGGCTATAAAAAAATCGTGCTTGCCGGCGGCGTTTCCGCCAACTCGGTTCTTCGCAGGGATATGGAAGCCCTTTGCCAAAAGAACGGCTGGAAGCTTTACGCTCCGGAGCTTAAATATTGCGGCGACAACGGCGCAATGGTCGGCGCACAGGGCTATTACGAATTTCTCAGCGGCAACACCGCCGATATGACCCTAAATGCCTATGCAACTATGAGTATCGAGATTTAAGGCAATACCGCACAAATGAGGTGCACGCCTTAAGGTAAATTTCCAAAAAATCAGCCGCAAAGCAGAGGAATTTCTTAGCTTTGCGGCTGTTATTTATTTATCTTTGTTTTTCTTCCTTTTTCCGGTCGCCTTGTTCAAAATCGTTGCGCTGATAATTATAAGTCCTATAACAATAAAAATTCCGAGCATTCCTTTTCCCATATACGGGAGCGTTTCGATAAAAGCGTGCGGATTAAAGCTTAAAAAATTCATACACAGGTTCTCCTTTCATCAGGCAAAGAAGTTAAGGATAAGTCCTCCGGCGATAACCGAAGCGATCTGACCCGAAACATTAACGCCCATCGACTGCATAAGCAGGAAGTTTTGCGAATCCTCGGCAAGTCCCATCTTGTGAACCACACGACCCGACATCGGGAATGCGGAAATACCTGCCGCTCCGATCATTGGATTGATTTTTTCCTTGAGGAAAAGGTTCAGGAACTTGGCAAAAAGAACGCCGCCTGCCGTGTCGAATATGAAAGCGATGAAGCCGAGTCCGAGTATCAAAAGCGTTTCCTTCTGAAGGAACTTGTCGTACTCCATCTGAGTTGCGATTGTAATTCCAAGGAAAATCGTGACAAGATTTGCAAGCACTCTCTGCGCCGTTTCGGAAAGAGAGTCAAGCACGCCGCACTCACGGATAAGATTTCCGAACATGAGGAAGCCGACAAGGGCAACGGAGTTCGGCGAAACGATTCCGGCAATTACGGTAATCACGATCGGGAACAAAATCTTTGTCAGCTTTGAAACCTGACTGGGCTTATATTTCATTCTGATCAAGCGTTCTTTTTTGGTCGTAAGCAGCTTTATGACCGGCGGCTGAATGATCGGAACAAGTGCCATGTATGAATAAGCCGCAACCATAATTGCGCCGAGGTACTTTGAATCAAGCATCTGTGCAACGACAATGGCCGTCGGACCGTCCGCAGCACCGATCGTCGCTATTGAAGCGGCGTCCTTTATATCAAAGAACATTGATGAGGTGCAAAGAGTGAAGAATATTCCGAACTGCGCCGCAGCGCCGAATATCATCAGCTTGGGGTTAGCAAGTATCGGTCCAAAGTCGATCATGGCTCCTATACCGATAAAGAGTATCAGCGGAAACAGCTCGTTGGCAATACCTGCCTTATAAAGTGTGCTGAGTGCGCCCTCCTGCGGCAAGCCGTTTATAACACGGTCAACAACCCCGGAAAGAGGCAGATTTACGAGTATAACTCCGAATCCGATGGGCAAAAGCAGCGTCGGTTCCATATTTTTCTTGATCGCAAGAAAAATCAGCAAACCGCCGATTGCCCACATGATGAGCATTCTGTAGTCAAAATTGTCAACAGCATTCTGATACAGAAAAGAGAAAAAATCCATTGGCAAAACTCCTTTTTTAGGGTTAGACAGAAAAATAGCGAGGCCTCTACCGCAAACGCAATAAAAGTCTCGTCGTTTAATACAAAAGCGGGTAAACAACCGTAATGACGCAATTGCAACGATTTTTCGCCGACTACTCCCTTTCAGTTCCTATAATATATCATATTTTATTGCAAAAAACAACTGTTTTTCCGAAAATAACCGGACAAAATTTTTCTTTGACTTTTTCGGGAAATTGATGTATAATAATCCGGTCTTGGCGGTGGCGAATATCGGCACCCGTCACGGCAATCAATAAAATAACGCTTGAAGACACGATACACGGACTCCCCGTCCCGATACGACACAGAGTGCAAGCCTCGGCGTGTATCGTTTAACTCCGGCTTTACGGCGCACGCTTCGGCGTGTGCTTTTTGTTTGTGTTGTAAAGCGACAGGAGGCTTCATTATGGAAGGAACAAAAGTCAACACATTCTTGGAAACGGAGCGAATCGGCAAGCTCATGCGCAAATTTTCCCTGCCGTGCATAATCTCGCTGCTCGTCGGCGCACTTTACAACATCGTCGATCAGATTTTCATCGCAAACGCCGACTATCTCGGCTCTTACGGCAATGCGGCAAACTCGGTCGTCTTTCCGCTGACGATCATCGCCCTTGCGATAGCCACGATGATAGGCGACGGCTGCGGCGCATTTGTCAGCATTCGCCTCGGCGCAAGGGATTTTGAAAAAGCGCACAAAAGCATAGGCAATTCGGTTCTGCTGACCGTAGCTTCGAGCATTGCCGTAATGCTTATTTACCTGATTTTTGCCGATCAAATTATAATGGCATTCGGCGGCACGGTCAACGAGGAAACCTTCAAGCTTTCAAAGGAATATTTCTTTTGGATATCGCTCGGCGTTCCTTTTTATATGTTTGGTCAGGCGCTTAATCCAATAATCCGTTCGGACGGCAGTCCTCGTTTTGCGATGATAACACTGCTCGTCGGCGCAATAACCAACTGCATTCTCGACCCGATATTTATCTTTACTTTTCATTGGGGAATGATGGGTGCGGCAGTCGCAACGGTAATCGGTCAAATTTTCTCCGCCGTTCTTTCGTTGGCTTATCTTTTCAAGATGAAAAGCGTTCGGCTTTGCAGAGAGAGCTTCATTCCCGACTTGTCGATTATCCGTAAAATAATTCCGCTCGGAGCTTCAAGCTTTCTTGCTCAAATCTCCGTCGTTTTTTCAATGGCGGCAGTGCTCAACATGTGTAAAAAATACGGCGCACTCGACCCTGTTTTCAAGCAGAACGAATACGCTCAGATACCGACGGCTGTTATCGGCATTGTTCTTAAATTTTTTCAGATAATTATGTCCGTCGCAATCGGAATGTCGGCAGGCTGTATCCCGATCGTCGGCTACAATCTCGGCGCAAAGCGCAACGACAGAGTGCGTGAGCTGATGCGCCTGCTGATACTCGCAGAGGCCGCCGTCGGACTTGTTGCGACAATAATTTTTGAGCTTTTCCCGACGCAGCTTATCGGCATTTTCGGCGCAGGTAACGAGAGCGTCTACTACACACAGTTCGCAATCAAAGCCATTCGTATAATTCTTTGCGCAACAACTCTTTCGTGCGTAAACAAGGGCGTTACGATTTTTCTGCAATCCCTCGGCAAGGCCGGAACATCGACCTCGCTTTCAATGCTTCGTGAAATCGTTTTCGGAGTCGGACTTGTTCTCCTGTTGCCGATTTGGTTCGGGCTTGACGGACTGCTTTGGTTCATGGCGATCGCCGACATCATCACCTTTGTCGCCTCGCTCGCAGTGCTCATTCATATTGACAAGAGCTTAAAGCAACACCGCACAAATTAAGACGCACGCCTCAATTGTGCGGTGTTGCTCCGGATTCTCTGCCTTTCATCAGGGTAAAAAGCAATCTGTACATTCCGTACTTCAGCAAACGGAATTTAAGAACGGTCATTTTCGATGAGCCGTAATCGGCGTCGTTTTCAATCGCAATTTTAAAAATATCGGCGTCGGTCACGGATTTGACCGTGCCGATTTTTTCTTCCATGCTCATGCTTGAACCCGATATCGAAAACAGAAGCGTGTTGACAACCTTTCTTGCATAGGACTTCCACATCGTTTCAACATCGCTGTCAAAACATCCGTCCTCGATAATCATCGCTTTCACATCAAAGAGTGAATCGGAGTTTAACCTGAACGAGTCGAGGTCATAGCTGTGGGAAAGGCTTGAGCCGAGGTTGCGATAATGATACATCGGCCGCTGAAAATAATATCCCGTTTTCATCTTGTAAACCTGAATCGCCGACTGAAACCAATCCTCTCCGTGGCACATTGAAAGATATTTTAAAAAATCGAACGACCTGCCGTAAATTTCTCTGCGGCAGCATTTTGTGCAAAGAGAATTCATACAGCGATTAAGCAAAATCAGATACAAATCTTTTTTGTTTTTTTCGTCATAGAAGCAGCTTTTTTCTGCCATCTTTTTTATCCTGACCTCGCCCGTTTCGTTGTCGAAAATCGACAGATCGAACATAACCAAATCGCACGAATATTTTTCAAAAATTTCATCGACAGATTCAATTAAATCTGGGTCAAGCACATCGTCGCTGTCAACGGTAAAAATATATTCGCCGGTTGAATTTTCAAATGCGGTTTTTCGGGCAATGTTTACCCCCTCGTTCGTCTTGTGGATAACCTTGACCCGACTGTCCCGCTCGGCATATTTGTCGCAAATTTTTCCGCTTGAATCAGTCGATTCATCGTCAACAACAACCACTTCAAAATCGCTAAGCGTTTGAGACAGGATAGAGTTAAAGCACTCGTCGAGATATTTTTCGCTGTTGTAAACCGTCAGCAGCACACTGTACTTAGGCATCAAGTCACCTCTTCTTTGTGAAGCGGAATTCGCTTATCATAAAGCCGTCGAGCGGCTCGGTAATTTCAAGCTCGGCGCAGCCGTTTTGCAAATATTCCTTCGGCACATTGTAGACAACGCTTTGATATCCCTCGGCAAGAAATTTCTTTTCATACTCGCCGTCACGCCGTCCTCCGAACTGCGCTCCGTCATGGATAACATTTCCGTTCACCGTAACCTTATGATGAATTATTTTGTCATTCGGGCGGGATTTATATGTCACTCTCAGCTCATAATCACCGCCGGTCAGACCTGCAACCCTGCAATCAAAATTGAAATGGTCGTAAACCTTAGTCATGCACATCGGCAAGCTTGCGTCGTCGTTTTCGTCGCCTCGAAAATTCATGTAAAATTCTCCCTTTTGCCTGCCGCAAACATCAAAGCCGTGCTCGGCAAACGAGAAATAATATTCGTCATTTTCAACCTTGTTCCTGTCAATTATTTCAACAAGATAATCCCTGTCGGGGTGATTTATAATTTGATCAAGCAGATATTTTCTGTCAGTGATCGGCATATCTATCGTGTCAAGAACGCAGCCTCTTTCAACATTCATTCCGCCGAAATGCTCAACATCAAGCTGCATACCGATCAAATCAAAAAGCTGCTCGGCAAGCGCAAACAACTCCGCACGCAGATTTTTATAATCATTGTCAAAATCTGTCGAAAGAATTTCTTTCGCAAGCTCCGTATTTCCTTTTCTTATTTGAGTCTTTGCGTCGTCAATTAAATCAAGCTCAAAAATTCTTCTGTCACGAACAATTTTGTCACAGCTCGCTCGGAAAAGGAAAAGAACATAACGCCAGTTTTTCATGAGCCTGTCGGACTTCATTTTGATGAGTGTGTTGTAAACATTTTCGACCGAGGAATTTTCAACGGGATCGCCGATCCAGCTTTGCTCCATTCCGAAAATAACATCAACGATTTTCTCACTGTCCTCGCCCGGAAAAAACGAGCGTGCATAATCACGAAGTATTTCCCGAAGCTCACAGTCCGGCTCAAAGTCAAGAGCACCGAAAACGAATTTGTTGACATCGTCGCTGACTCCCTCGGAATATGACACACTGCCGCAAACATACGGCCTTGTAAGGCGATGAAGCAGTCTGTACTCGCTCGGTCTGGGATTGCAGGCCTCACGGCTGAGCGTTGCAGCATAGGCGTAGTGCCAGTCGTCACGGTCAAAATGAACGGGGGTTTCGCAGCGCACATTGTGGCATATGTCCGGGTAATATCTGATGGGATATTTTGTATCTATCGAGCGACGCATTTCATCAAGCGTAAACGGATGATTCGGGCCGTAAATAAGTCCGTCAATCTCTTCGGGCTTCTTTGCCATTTCCTTTATGAATCGTTCGCCCCAGTCGGCATACTGATGAGGAGCCTGAGCGGACGGCCAAAGCTCAATATTCGGAAATTCCTTCTGCAAATCTTTTTTTACCTTTTTGCAGCGAACAAAAAATTCCTCCGCCTGCAAATCACCCGGGTCGCCCCCCGGCGGAAAATAAAAATTGAACTTTGGTATATCGTGACAGCAGCCGCAGAAATAGTCGCTGCTCTCCTCGTCGGAAAGTCTCTTTGCATATGCGCAAAAAATCGAAAAATTTATATCCAGCTTTTCGCAGATCTGCGACTTGATTTTTATCATTTCTTCAAAGCTGTATTTCATCAAGTCAGTGTGCTTTTCGTCGTCGCCGAGACATGCCTCCACCGTGTTCAATCCAAACATCATCAGCTCACGAATATATCTTTCGTATTGCTTTTCGTCCCACGCTTCGTATGTATTATTCATATCCGTATAGCTGAGCTGATGTCCTCTTACCGGCATACACGGCGAATAATCTCCGTCGATATCCTTAGTCAGAACAAGTGCTCCGTCAACAACAATACACTTCCTGATAAAAATCGAATAGCCGTAAATCAGGCTGCGCAGGCGATGCGCCGTAACCGTGATTTTTTTTCTGTCATGCTGAATTGAAAAATCTTCGCTTTCGCTTTCATCAACAAGCCTCAGTTCAACAAAGCATTCGCCTGATTTTTTTTCAATAACCGGCGGTTTTTTGTTCGTTCTGATTTCAATTTCTTCGCAGAAAAGCTCGGCGGCAAATTTTTCTTTTTCGCCGTCGGCAATAATTTTTATTTCATTAAAATTAAAATTCATTTCATCACAGCCTTGATTATTCTTTGAATTTAGTATATCATAAAACAAGACGATTAAGCAATAGAAAGCGATGAAATAATGATTGAAAAAATACACGAAAATAATGTTTGGGATTCGTTAAAAAAGACAACACTCCCGGTAATAATTTACGGCATGGGGAACGGTGCCGACATGATAATTGAAAAGCTTCAAAGCATCGGCGTTGATTTTTCGGATATTTTTGCAAGCGATGAATTTGTGAGAGGACACTGCTTTCACGGCAAACGGGTGCTCAAATATTCCGAGGTTGCCGAGAAATACAACGACTTTGTTATTGTAATGGCGTTCGCTGTTCATGACAAAAAAATGCTTGCAAGGGTTAAGGAGCTTTCAAGAAAACACCCGCTTTATTTTCCTGATGTTCCCGTAGTCGGCGGCGATATTTTTTCAAGAGAATACATTGAAGAACACGACGAAGAATTTGACAAGGCTTTTTCGCTTTTGAGCGATGAAAAATCACGACAAAGCTATCTCGACATTCTCAATTTTAAAGTCAGCGGAAAGACGGAATATCTTTTTAAATGCGAGAGAAAAAAAGAAGAAATTTATTCGGATTATCTTTGTCCGAACGACGATGAAATTCTGATGGATCTCGGTGCATATGACGGCGATACAATAAGAGAATTTCTCGAAGTATCCGATAATAAATATCAAAAAATTTATGCCGTCGAGACAGACGAAAAAAATTACAAAAAGCTCTGCGAAAAAACCGCCGGACTTTCAAAAATCCAAAGCTTTAATCTTGCCGCATGGAATAAAAAAGAT
>CAVFTC010000016.1:0-16437 GCA_963625295.1 Bacteroides faecis | reverse complement strand
CCCTTCTCTTTGAAAAGAAAAAGGGAATAAATTCAAAGCTTTCGTCATCGGGAAAAATTGAAGTTCCGGCGGACAGCGTTGACAATATTCTGCACAGCGAAAAAATAACTCTACTGAAAATGGATATTGAGGGCAGCGAGGAAAAGGCTCTCGAAGGAGCGAGGAAAACCATCGAAAAATATAAGCCGAAGCTATATGTCTGCGCCTATCATCGCAACAGCGATATGTTCGCCCTGCCGTTGAAAATTCATGAAATATGCCCGGATTATAAAATCTACTTTGCGCATCATCCGTATGTTCCGGCTTGGGAATCAAATTTTTATTGCCGTATTGATTAGTTCGGAAAAACATGCTATAATCTTGCTGCGCATTTCGTTGTGCGGCAGTGTCTTAAGTCAACATTGCACAAATTTCAAAAGGAGTGAGCCGATGAGTGACCCTAAGGGCAAAGCATTACCCGATCTGATCACCATGTATTTGGTAATGCTCGTCATCTACTGCTTGGATGTATTCTTTCTTAAATCTGACCTCACGGTTCTCGGCGACAATTTTTATTCACGCTTTATTTGCTTCACGGTGCTTTTGATGACCGTGCTGTTCAAAAGGGAGCATTTAAAAAGCTTCGGAATCAGCAGCAAAAAAGCAAAGCTTAAATCAGCTCTGATTTTCGGAACGGCTTTTTCCGCAATCCCAATATTGCTGGTTTCTGTCATCGAGTATCTTATTTTTAAAACGACCGACCCCGAAAACATTAAGCTCAGCTTTTCGCCACCGAGCCTCAGCTATGTTCAAACAGAGGGCTACCTTACCCCGTTTTTCTGCATCACCGTTTACATTCTGACATCTTTTTTCGCCGCTTGCTTTAAGGAGATGTTTTTCCGCGGCTTCCTGCTCCACAAGCTTGAAAAGCTGACAACATTTAAAAGCGCAAATATTTTTCAGTCGCTTCTTTATATGACTTTTATTATCCCGAAGCTTGTCCGGAACTTTGTCATGGGCTATTATAGCGAAGAAATTGTCAAAATCTCGGCCTTTGTTGTAGCTTTTTACATTATCCACGAATTTTTGACGGGTATCAAATGGGGTATGCTTGCCAAGGTAAGCGGTGCAACATACATCTCGATTGTTGATAACTTCTTATATGTTTTCCTTGCAAACAGCCTTCATATCGTCAACCAAAGCACCAAATGGCTGTTCATGATATATATGCTTGCCGCCCAGCTTATTTCCCTTGCGATGGTCATGGTCTATTGCAAAAAAGCTTCCCCGGCTACGGCGAACGAGGAGAAAACGAGCGAAAAAAAATCAGCCCCTCCTCAAAAAGAAAAGCCAAAAGGAACAAAGCCAATCGATAACCATATGGTTGAAAAAGCGGAAAGCGACAAGGAGAAAATAGACGGTGAGGTATTCGGCGACAAGGCTGAAATTAGCCCATATCAATTTAAGCAAATCGTAAAAGAAAGCTCGGTTCAGACTGCCGTGCCGCACAACGGGGAGCTTTCCGAGGAGGAGATCGACAGCTATCTCAAGGATTACGGCAAGCCGAAAGCGCATTATAACCCGCCGCAAAAGCCATCGAATCACGACCCGTCTGAAATCAAGGACGAAAGCTTTGACATTGACGATTTTCTTAAAGGATTTTCAAAATCATAAGCTCAAGGCAATACCGCATAACCTAAAAAGGAGCTGTATCGTTGTTCGGATTTACGAACTCGGATACAGCTCCTCAATTATTCGGGATTTAGCCCTCTTCCTTCATCTTTGCAAAGCACTCGCTGCAATATACAGGACGGTCTTCTCTCGGACGAAAAGGAACCTTGGCAGGTCCGCCGCAGCTTGCGCATGTTGCTTCAAACATTTCACGCTCGCCTCTTACAGCATTCTTTCTTGCATCACGGCAAGCCTTGCAACGCTGAGGCTCGTTTACAAAGCCCTTCTCAGCATAGAACTCCTGCTCACCTGCGGTAAAGACGAACTCCTCGCCGCAATCCTTACATACCAACGTCTTGTCTTCGTACATGATTATTTACCTCGCTAAATTTTTTATTTACGCTCTGCGCACGTCTTTACACGTTATGTACAGCGCAGGCATAGGGTATCATTTTTCCTTGAGCTTTTTTCTTGCCCTTTGCAAAGCATTGTCAACACTCTTGACGCTTATCGAAAGCACTTCGGCAATAGAACTGTAATTATGACCTCCGATATGGAGTCTCAGAACATCTTTTTCGAGACTCGTCAGCTTTTTTTCAACACTCTCGCTAAGATCATCAAATTGCTCTCTCATTACGATTATCGTCTGCGGATCTGACATTTCATCGCTGATGTCAATGTCGTCAATATCAACATAGCCGTTAAGCGGCATATGCTTGCTCCGCAGCTGATTGCGCACGGCGCTTTTGATGCGATTGGATATGCAAACCGTTGCATAGGTTTCAAACCGCACGCTTTCATCAGGGTCGTACCCGTAAACAGAACCGAGAAAACCTATCATTCCCTCCTGAATAAGATCGCTGCGGCTCAACGGACACCGTCCGACATATCCCGAAGCAATTCTTTCAACAGTCGGTGCAAGAGATGAAATCAGTTCATTCATTGCTGCTTTATCGCCGTAACGTGCCGCATAAACTTTATCCGAATTTATCGGAATTTTGCTCATACGCACACCTCACAGGACTAAGATACATATATATAATATCCCATTAACAAATTATTGTCAACAAAAATTATTTTATTTTCTCAAAGTTTGAAGATTGTCACAAATTCAATGGAATTTTTTTGGGAGTTTTAACAATTAAATTGGCATTTATATTAACTTGAGTGGTTTATTTTTTTATCAAAAAACTTTTTAATCTACTGAATTTGACTTTTTTGTAGCAATAATGTATAATTCATCACAGCATATTAAAATCAACACCGCACTCACTCGGAGGGATAAATTTGACAGGGTTCATTTTTCTTGACAAGCCGGAGGGGGTGACCTCCTTTGTTGCGGCAAACAGAGTCAAGAGAATATTGAAAATAAACAAAACGGGGCACACCGGTACGCTTGATCCTATGGCGACCGGCGTGCTTCCCGTCATGCTCGGCGGTGCAACCAGATTTTCTCAGTACCTGCCGACTCACGATAAGGCTTATCAGGCAAAAATACTGCTCGGAACAGTTACCGACACGCTTGACATAACGGGTACGGTGCTTGAAAAGAACCCCGTAGATGTCAGCGCTGACAGGCTTAACGAGACTATCGGCCGTTTCGTTGGCTCAATAAGCCAGCTTCCTCCGATGTATTCCGCCGTTTCAAAGGACGGCGTTCGTCTTTACAAGCTTGCCCGTCAGGGTATTGAGATAGAAAGAGAAGCGAGGAATGTCGTTATTCATTACATAAAGCTTCTTGATGTCCCGGACTCTAACAATGAGTTTGAGATCGAGGTTTCATGCAGTGCCGGAACATATATCCGTTCGCTTGCCGCCGATATCGGCTCTGAGCTTGGCTGCGGTGCAACGATAACTGAGCTTAGGCGCATTGAAGCCAATGGAGTTTCAATCGACAGAACCGTTACGCTTGAAACGGTTCGTCAATTTGCCGATGACGGACGAATTGACGAGCTGATCACTCCGTGTGACGAAATGCTGCGTTGCTACCCTGCCGTAAATATCAGCGAAAAGCAAGCAACTCGCTTTGAAAACGGTGGAGAGCTTGACCTCAAAAGAATCAAAGGAGAAAAAAACGACGGCTTTTGCCGTGTTTATTCCCCCGAAAAAAAGTTTCTCGGGCTTGGCAGAATCAGCCTTGCCGAAGAAACGCTTTATGTTGAAAAAAAATTAGTCTATTAAGGTTGTATTATAATGAAATGGTTTATTTTTTCTATTGTCGCTCTGCTCTGCTGGAGCTTTTCGGATCTTTTTTCAAAAATCGGCTGTGCAGACTCAAGGGAGAAGCACAGTGCGCTGAAAATGGTTACGGCAGTCGGAGTTGT
Source organism: Bacteroides faecis (assembly GCA_963625295.1). Taxonomy (GTDB): domain Bacteria; phylum Bacillota; class Clostridia; order Oscillospirales; family Acutalibacteraceae; genus CAG-488. Next base: position 12,463 of record CAVFTC010000016.1, on the reverse strand, counting down.
TATGGGTATTCATGCGGCGTACACGTTGATTTTTACCGATGTTGAATTTTCACTCGCCACTATGCTGACATATTTGCCGGTATCTCTGCTTTACATATCGTCGATGACGATCGGCTATGTCGGGCTTCGCTTTATCGAGCTTTCAATTTCATCGCCGATATGCAATTCCTCCGGTGCGCTGGTTTCCATAATCTGCATAATTGCGGGCATGGCATCGCTCGTTAAGGCGCAATATATCGCAATTGCCCTTGTTACGGTCGGCGTTGTCGGGCTCGGCGTTGCCGAAATGACGGAGGATGACGAGCTGAGAGCCGCCCGTCAGAGCAGGAGCAACTATAAATATGCCAAAAGCTTTCTTGCGATTCTTTTGCCTGTAATTTACTGTCTGCTCGATGCCCTCGGAACCTTTGCCGACAGTCTTGTGCTTGAACGACTTGATGAGGACGCAGCAAACACCGCCTATGAATTGACATTTCTCATCTGCGGTATTCTTTGCTTTATCTATGTTAAGCTTATCAAAAAGGATAAATTTCTTCCAAAAAAAGAAGCACCGAAATATATCGGTGCGGCATTTGAAACGGCAGGTCAGTTTGCATATATATATGCCCTTGCCGACAGCGAGCATGTCGCCCTCTCCGCCCCGATCATCTCCTCATATTGCGCCGCTTCGGTTCTCTGGGGAAGAATTTTCCTCAAAGAAAAGCTTTCATGGAAGCATTACTTGTGCATTCTTCTTACCGTCGCCGGCATCGCAATAATGGGAATATATGATGCTTAACCAACCAACGGCACACCGAAAAATCATCTCGGTGTGCCGTCGTTTTTAGGACAATACCGCACAATTGCGGTGTGTTGCCTTAGCTTTTCTTTTTGTAAATAAACGCAACCGCAACTCCTATTATCAGCACGCCTGCGCACAAGGCAAGAATGATGATTGAATTTTTATCGAGTGCTTGCGCCGTTTCTCCGTCCGCTTCGCCGTTTTGCGGCGGAGTTTTTTCATTCTGCCCGTTCTCCTTTTGCTCCGTGGAGTCGCCGCCTTGTTCACCGTTCGGCGCTTCTCCGTCTGGCTTTGACGGTGCTTCGCCGTTCGGCATTGACGGAGGATCGCTACCGTCGGAAGCTGACATATCCGGAGGCGTTCCTCCGAAGCCGCCCGTCGGAACGGAGCTGTCAGAGCTTGCCGAGCTTTCCGTTCCGTCCGAGGAGCCTTCGGAATTATTGGGAGGGGTTTGTGAAAAAGAAGTATCGCTTGTTGAATTGGCGGTTTCAGTTGCCGACTGAGTTTGTGTCTCGTTCTTCTGTTCTTTACCGTCGGGTGAACCGCCGCCGTTGTTATTGTTCATTGTTCCCATGTCGCTGATATTGAGATCATCGACTTTGATAAGACTTGAGGAATCCTCCGACTGCCCGTCTGAGGTTGACGGTATAGTTCCGTCAAGCTGACCGCTTATGCTTTCGGCTCTGAGAGTGCAGAACTCCTTGAGAGCCGTCACGCCGCTTTCAAATTCCTCATAGGTGCAGAACTTTGTCGGGTCTTTTTCGACATATTCCGCAATCATCGCCTTGGTGGATTCGATAAGATTCGGAATATAGTCGCTGTCAAAATAATTTTCGATAAATTCCGCAAAAAGCTCGTGATATTCCTCGGTATATTCTTCGCTTGCAAATATCCATGCGAGCATTGGTCTTGAGTCAATCGTTCCGCCCGAAACCGGTGTGTCTATAGGATAATTGACAAGTGCCGAAGCGTTTTGTGCCCCTTGGAATCCGCCGAAAGCGAGATTATAATCCCACGGGATCATTGACATTTGTCCGTCCTTTTCATAAAGGTAATAGTTGTGGATCATCGAGCCTGTGTAGCTGTCGAAATTGCAGACAAAGTTGTGAACGACAAAGTATCTGATAACCTCGTCAACATCAACAACATCGCTTATATCCTCGTTGTTGTTCAGCTTTTTGAGCGAAGCAATAAGTCTGTCCTTATCCGAATCGGTGATGTCAGTCTTGGCGTTATCAAAAATATTCTGATAGCTTGAATATTCGTCGTCGGAATAGATAAGCGAAACATCATCGCTTCCATTCATTCCGCCGCCCATACCGCCGCCGTTTTCACCAGGCTCACCGTCCGGCTTTGAGGGAGGTGTACCCTGCTGTTCGTTCGTTGCGGACTGTGTGCTGTCCGTTGACGAATTTGTCTGACCGTCTGCTGTCTGCTGTGCGTTATCCGAACTGCTGTCCGGCTTTGAGGGAGGTGTGCCCTGCGTCTGTCCGTTCGTTGCGGATTGTGTGCTGTCCGTTGACGAATTTGTTTGACCGTCCGCCGTCTGCTGTGCGCTGTCAGAGCTGCCGTCGGGCTTTGAGGGAGGTGTGCCCTGCTGCTGTCCGTTCGCTGCGGACTGCGTGCTATCCGTTGACGAATCGCCCTGACCGTTTTGCTCAGCGTTAAATTCGCTCATCTTGAAGTTACCGCCGTTGCCTCTGCCGCCGCCCATGCTCTGGCTGTCGGGCTTATACAGCTCTCCGGAATCGTTGCCGTAGTTACGCTGCAGGAACGAATCTTCAATTCCCTCAACGGCAAGATAAAGTCCCCAGTCCTCACCGTTGACGGTGATATAAACATAGCTGCAAAGCGGCGAATCAACTCCGAACTCCGACATCATGCGGTAGCAAAGATAATCCTTCATATAGGTGTTATCCTGAATTATATTGTTAAGGCAGAGCTTGTCGAGTCCGTAATAGGTCTTTGTGCTGTCGTAGTGATCAAACTCAATCTTGAAGCTGTAGCGATTGTTTCCGTAGCTTTGCACCTGCGTCAGCGAGGTGTTGCCCTTTGCTCTTATCGCAACATTTTTATATGCCTCGTTATCTATCACGACCGAGCACGCAGTGTACTCCTCGCTCGTACAGGTTTCAAGGAAGCCGTCCCAATCGTCTGTCACGATATTTATCGTGTGCACCTTTGAGGTGTCAAAAAGTCGTGTTTCATAGCCCATTGCTTTCGCCGTGCTCGTGATGCCGATCTTTTCACCGCACATGAACAGAACGGTTATAACTATCGTGACGGCGAGAACGATGCAGCATATTCTGTCGAAATTTTTGTGCGTTGACATAGTATCACTCCTTATCCCATGTAGTCGCCGTTATAGCTTACCAGCACGGCACTGTTTACTCCGTTCATCTCGGAAAGAATGTTGATGAAATCCGTGTTTGCGTCGTTCATGCGAATCTCTGCGTTAAGCTCGATTGCGCCGTTCTGAACCGTCTTGCTCTTGATGTTGAACTTCTTGACCTGCTTTTTGAGGAATTCCGTTGCGGCAACCTCGCTGTCATGGTCAGCGCAGCGGAGAACAACGATATACGGATTGGTGTGTGACTTTTTGTTTGCGAAAACGAGCATAACGATGCCGATTACAACGCTGCCGAAAACCGCAAGAGGAAGCATTCCTGCCGCAAGCACAATGCCTGCCGCTATCGCCCAGAAGAGGAAAGCAATGTCGAGCGGTTCTTTAATTGCCGTTCTGAAACGCACGATTGAAAGCGCACCGACCATACCGAGTGAAAGCACAACATTTGATGTTACCGCAAGGATAACAAAGGTGGAAATCATTGTCAGCGCAACCAAGGTCACGCCAAAGCTCGACGAATACATTACGCCGGCGAAGGTCTTTTTGTAAATCAGGAAGATAAAAAGACCTATGCCGAATGCAAGTGCCAGTGAGATCACCATATCGAGAGGTGAAACGGAGGTTATGTTCTCCAAAAAGCTTGATTTGAAAATATCGTTAAAACTCATAAAAATAACTCCTTCTTTTTTGTAGCATAATGCCGGTTCAGCCGTAAACACGGCTTGCAGCATATTTTGAAAAAGCCGATGTGTGCGTGCCCGGAATCTGGACAATGTCTCTTATCAACGACGGAAGCACCTCGTCCCATTTGACCTCAAGAATTATCGGTGCGTCCCCTGCCGGAACGGTCACACAATCGCTGTTAAAAAAATCCGTGCAATTCATTCCGGTTCTGATGTTGTAATCTATCGTGACTCTGACATTGCCGACCGGGAAAACAAACGGTTCACGGGTGTAATCCACAATGGTTTTCGCTCTTAACCCGAGCGTTTCCGTTTTCACTCTGAAATCCTCCAGAAGCTCATCGCCGCCGTCGTCAAAATCATTTCCGTTGACGATTGCCTGTGCCTGCTCAAAAGTAACGACCGTCTGTTCCTTAGCGCAAAGGCCGTTGACCTTGACCTTTTTTTCGAGAAAGATAAGCGAAGTGTCGCCGTTGTAGCAACGGAGGCGGAATTTTTCGCGCTTGTCAACTCCGTTCACCTTCTCAAGCAGAGCCTTGTCGTCAAGATTATCAAAGTACAAGCTGCGAATGGTGTATCTGCCGTTGATTGCGTGAGGGTCCTGCTGCATTACCGCCGAAAGCCTCGACCTCAAGGTGAGCAGATCGCAATATCCGATCTCGTGCTTAAATTCATGCCTGAAGCTCATGTTTATCACTCCCTTGCTGTTTTGTTGTCTATAGCATAACGGGCTTACCTTAGCTGAACTTTAGAGAATGAAATTTTTTGCAAAAAAAATTTGCCCATAAAAAAACAGGCAAAATAAAAAGCAGACAGCCGAAGCCATCTGCTCTGTTTACTGTTTAATTGATCAATACTTGAACATAAAGAAAATCGTAATGCCAAGTGTGAGAATAAAGAAAGCGATTGCGGAAATTCTTGTAAGCTTAACGAGCTTCTGTTCCATCGTTCTGCCCTTGCTCTTGCCGAAGAATGTGTCAGCACCGCCGGAAATTGCTCCCGAAAGGCCTGCCGAACGGCTCTCCTGAAGAAGAACAACGATTATAAGGAAAACTGCAAGAATTATAAGAACAGCTCCGAATACATACTGCAAAGCACTCATAATCAAACCTCCATAAGTATTTTTACCGATTTATTTTAGCACACACTTTCGCAAAATGCAATAGCAATTACCATAATTTTTTTGTAAAGCGGCATATTTCGCTGAATTATTGCGAAAAATCGGGTCATTATAATATCAGACGGCAGAAAATATGCCGTCCTCGGCGGAAAATATAACGGCAATTCGCACATTTCGATTTGTGCGGCATTGCTTAAATACTCAGCGTTTGCAATTTTCCGCCGTTCGCCGTTCACTTTTTACAGTGAGCGGCGATTTTTTTGCACAATCACAGCGTCGGCTTATATCAGCGAAAGCTGTTCGCCGGCGTCCTCTGCGCTCAGCGTTGCGCCCGAGGCAGGCAGATTTTTCGTCTTGTATCTGTAAGGCTTGGCAAATTCGCCTTTATTATAGTCCCTGACAAGCTTGATAATGTGACCCTTTTTGAGCGTCATAACGGCAACGCCCTGCGTGTCCTTGGTCGTCTTGGGGGCGATAGCTCCCGTGTTGAACAGAAGGAGCTTGCCTGCCGTCGATTCAAGCACAAGGTCGCAGTCCTCCTCGACCTTTCTGATTGCGGCTATGGGAGATTTGTTGCTATACGCCTTGATCAGCTTTTTTCTGTTCGTTTTGGTCTGATACGACGCAAGATCGACCTTTGCGACCTTACCGTTTTCAAAGAAAAACATTACATAGCCCTTGTAGTCAAGAGTCGGCAGCATATAAATTGCATTTTCGCCGCTGTCCATCTGGAGCTTGTTGGCAACAAAGTCGCCGAGCTGGCTCGCCTTTCCGAGGTCGAAATCGGCAGCCTTCGCCTTGTAGACCTGACACTGATCCGTGAAGAACAGCAGATCGGTATTGTTCGTCGCCTCAATTTCAAGCAGCATTTCGTCGCCTTCCTTGAGCTTTTGTTCTCCGCTCATTCTGAGTGCCTGCGGCGTTATCTTCTTGAAATAGCCCTCCTTTGAGAAAAAGAGATTTACCGGGAAGTCGGGAATTTCCTCCTCTACCTCCTCCTCTGCAACCTCGGAGGCGAAAATTATCTGAGTTTTTCTGTCCTGACCGTATTTATTCACAACATCGTTCAGCTCATTGACAAGAATTTTCTTTATCTTCGACTTATGAGCCAGGATATCCTCCATCTTTTCAATGTCGGCTCTGAGCTGCTCAATGTCCTGCGTCCTTTTGAGGATATACTCACGGTTGAGATGACGGAGCTTTATTTCGGCAACATAATTTGCCTGAACCTCGTCAATTCCGAAGCCTATCATCAAGTTCGGAACGACCTCGCTTTCCTCCTCGGTCGAGCGTATGATTTTTATCGCCTTGTCGATGTCGAGAAGGATTTTCTGCAAGCCTTCGAGCAAATGGAGCTTATCCTTCGCCTTGCTCAGGTCAAAATAGACCCTGCGCTTAACGCATTCGGTTCTGAACGCTATCCACTCGCTGAGTATCTCGCCAACGCCCATAACCCTCGGCGCACCGGCGATCAGCACATTAAAGTTGCAGGAGAAGGTGTCCTCCAGCGGAGTGATCTTATAAAGCTTCTGCATGAGCTTGTCGGGATCTGTGCCTTTTTTGAGATCAATCGTGATTTTAAGTCCCGACTTATCCGTTTCGTCACGAATATCGCTGATTTCACGAAGTGAGCCGGACTTAAATTTTTCGATAACCTTGTCGATTATCGCTTCTGCGGTCGTTGTCGGCGGAATCTCGGTGATATCAATACACTTTCCGTCTTTGTCGTAATTATATTTCGCCCTGACCTTGAAGCCGCCTCGACCCGTTTTATAAATCGTGTCGATAACATCTCTGTCATAGAGGAGCAATCCGCCTCCGGCAAAGTCGGGAGCCTTGAGCGTTTCGGAAATGTCCGCCTCGGGATCTTTGATAAGCGCAATCGTCGTTTCGCAAAGCTCACGGAGATTGAAAGGACAAATCGAGCTTGCCATTCCGACGGCAATACCGGTTGTCGGGTTGGCAAGTATGCTCGGAAAACGAACCGGCAAAAGCATCGGTTCTTTCATCGTATTGTCGTAGTTATCGACAAAATCCACCGTGTCCTTATCAATTTCGGCAAAAAGCTCCGTACATATCGGAGCAAGCTTCGCCTCGGTGTATCGAGGAGCAGCCCACTGCATATCCCTCGAATACGCCTTACCGAAGTTACCCTTTGAGTCAACGAACGGGTGCAGGAGAGCCTCGTAGCCCCTTGAAAGGCGAACCATCGTGTCATAAATCGCAGCGTCGCCGTGGGGGTTAAGCTTCATCGTCTGACCGACAATGTTGGCAGACTTCGTCCTTGCGCCGTTGATAAGCCCCATTTTGTACATGGTATAAAGAAGCTTCCTGTGTGAGGGCTTGAAGCCGTCAATTTCGGGAATCGCACGGGAGAGAATAACGCTCATCGCATAGGGCATATAGTTTGTTTCAAGCGTTTCGGTGATATTTTGACGCAAGACCTCGCCTGCGCCGAGAATATGGGTATTCTGATCCATCTTCTCAACGGCTTTTTCCGTTTTCTTTTTCTTAGCCATTCATACCACCCCTTTCAGCTCAAATCAAGCATATCGATATAAAGATGTCCGTTGTCGGCGATGTGCTCCTTACGACCTGCAAGGTTGTCACCGAGCAGCATATCGAAAATCTGCGCCGTTCTCTCTGCGTCCTCGGGAAGGATTTCGACAAGGCGGCGTGTTTCCGGATTCATTGTCGTCATCCACATCATGTCCGCCTCATTTTCACCGAGTCCCTTTGACCGCTGAATTGTATATTTTTGGTTTCCTATCTCCTCAAGAGCCTGCGTTTTCTCCTTTTCGGTATAGGCAAACCACACCTGATCCTTCGTGTTGATTTCATAAAGCGGAGTTTCCGCAATAAAAACCTTGCCCTCCTCGATAAGGGTCGGCATAAGCCTGTATATCATCGTCAAAATAAGCGTTCTTATCTGGAAGCCGTCAACATCGGCATCGGTACAAATGATTATCTTGTTATACCTGAGCATATCGAGATTGAACTGTGCAAGACCCTTCATCGCCTTGCTTTTGACCTCAACGCCGCAGCCGAGCACCTTAATGAGGTCGGTTATGATCTCGCTCTTAAAAATTCTGTCATATTCAACCTTGAGGCAGTTAAGTATTTTACCTCTGACGGGCATAAGAGCCTGAAACTCCGAGTTCCTCGCCTGCTTACAGGCGCCGAGAGCAGAATCACCCTCCACGATAAAAAGCTCACGCTCGCCGGCGTCCTTTGTTCGGCAATCTACAAATTTCTGAACTCTGTTTGCAAGGTCGTTTGAGGTTGAAAGCGTCTTTTTAAGGCTTTGGCGTGTCGTTTCCGCCTTAACTCGGCTTCTCATATTTACAAGCACCTGATTGGCGATTTTCTCCGCCTCGGCTCTGTTTTCGATAAAATATATCTCAAGCTGATGCTTGAAGAAATCGGTCATTGCCTCCTGAATAAATTTATTCGTGATGGCTTTTTTGGTCTGATTTTCATATGAGGTCTGAGTCGAAAACGAGGAAACGACAAGTATCATGCAGTCCTCGATATCCTCAAATTTAATCTTCGGGTCGTTCTTTACATACTTTCCGTTCGCCTTGAGATAAGCGTCGATCTGGTATGTGAATGCGTTTCTGACCGCCTTTTCCGGTGCACCGCCGTGCTCAAGCCAGCTTGAATTGTGGTAATACTCCTTGAGCTGGTTTTTGTTCGAGAAGCAAAGAGCGGAATTGATGAGCACCTTGTAGTCGTTGAGATCCGCACGGTCACGACCAATACGCTCGGCTTGCCATGTCTGCACCTCGGTCATTGCACTCTCGCCGGCAATCTCCTTGACATAATCGGTGATACCGTCCGTGTAGCAATATTCAAATGTTTCAAACTGGGTCTTGTTGAGCTGATTTTTGAGGATAAATTTAACCCCTGCGTTAACAATCGCCTGACGCTTGATGGTGCTCTGATAATATTCGAGCGGAATATCAATGTCGGTAAAAACCTTGAGATCGGGACGCCATTTTATACGGGAGCCAGTGTCTCTCTTGGTGTATTTTTCCTTTTCCATTTCGCCGACGGCAACGCCCTTCTTGAAGTTGAGCTTATAGCACCAGCCGTCACGGTGAATTTCCGCCTCCATGTACTCCGAGGCGAACTGAGTTGCGCAAAGTCCGAGTCCGTTAAGACCGAGGGAGTATTCATAGCTGCCGCCGTTATTCGTGTTATACTTGCCGCCTGCATAAAGAGTGCAAAAAACAAGAAACCAGTTGTAGTTTTTCTCCTTCTCGTTGTAGTCAACGGGAATTCCACGGCCGAAGTCCTGAATCTCAACCGACTTATCAAGAAAACGGGTGATAACGATTTTGTCGCCGAAGCCTTCACGAGCCTCGTCAATCGAGTTTGATAAAATTTCAAAAACGGAATGCTGACAGCCTTCCAATCCGTCGGAGCCGAAAATAACAGCCGGGCGTTTACGAACCTGATCCGGGCCCTTGAGCGCCACAATATCATTATTTCCGTAGCTTGTCTTTTTTGCCATAAAAATGACCATTCCTTTCCATAAGGCAACACCGCACAAATTGAGGCGCATGCCTTAAGCAATACTTTCCAAAATACAAAGTATATTTTACACTATATCTTGTGGTTTAGTCAAGTTTTTTTGCGTAGTGGCGCAAACTTAAAGCGACGCCGCACATCTCAATTGTGCGATATCGCCTAAAATGTTTTATATTCACTGTTGGCGCACAAAATGCAGCTCAATTTGTGCGATATCTTCTCAGCCCTTTGGCAAGCGAAATTAAAGTTTCCAGCTGCTCATTGCTCAACCCTTTAACCGCCTGTGCAAGCTCTCTTTCCTTCGACGGATTTACGGAATCCGTTTCAAAAAATTCTGCCGGAGTTATTCCGAGATATTCGCAAATATAAAAGAACACTGCCATTGACGGATAATTCACGGCATTTTCAATATTATTTATATATCCGGGGCTTTGACCCAAGGATAAGCTCATATCCCTTGCCGATACTCCCCTGTTGATTCTTAACTGCGCAAGACGACTGCTGAAATCCTTCTTCTCCAAAGCAAACCACCTCTTTGTGTATGAATAATCACTGATTAAATCAGAGACTATCTAATTGTACAGTACAAAAGATGAATTATATCCTTTTGTTTTAGATGTTTTGCTTGACATATATAATTAAATCGGATATTATAATATACGATGTATAATTCAATTATATACATCGCTTGATTGCTGCACACACAATCGCCGCCGAGCAGAAAATCTGCTCGGCGGCGATGCTTATATTCGTTTTAGGCAATACCTCGCAATTGCGGTATGCGTATTGCCTTTATTATCAATACATTCCGCCGCCCTGGCTTGCCATTGCTGCGGCAGCAGCTGCGTCAGCCTGCGGATCGGGCTTATCGGCAACAAGGGACTCTGTTGTGAGTACCATTGCCGCAACGCTCGATGCGTTCTGGATAGCCGAACGGGTAACCTTTGTCGGGTCGAGAATACCTGCCTCGAACATATCAACAAATTCGCCCGTTGCGAAGTTGTAGCCGTAGCCTACCTTGCCGCTTGAAACGATATCGTTAACAATAACCGAGCCTTCAAGTCCTGCATTTGCGGCAATCTGGCGTGCCGGAGCTTCAAGAGCCTTGAGCACGATCTTGATGCCTGTCTTTTCATCGGCATCATCGGTTGAATCAAGGAGAGCCTTAACCGCCGGAATAGCGTTAAGAAGTGCAACGCCGCCGCCGGCAACAGTGCCCTCTTCAACGGCTGCCTTTGTAGCCGAAAGAGCGTCCTCGATGCGAAGCTTCTTGTCCTTCATTTCTGTCTCTGTCGCTGCGCCGACACGGATAACGGCTACGCCGCCCGAAAGCTTTGCGAGTCTTTCCTGAAGCTTCTCACGGTCAAAGTCAGATGTCGTATTTTCAAGCTGCGACTTAATCTGAGCAACTCTGCTCTTAATTTCAGCCTTGTCGCCCGCACCGTCAACGATGATTGTGTTCTCCTTGGAGATCTTAACCTGACGAGCCTGACCGAGCTGTGCCATTGTTGCGTCGGCAAGCTCAAGTCCGAGATCCGATGTGATAACCTCGCCACCCGTGAGGATAGCAATATCACGAAGCATATCCTTGCGTCTGTCGCCGAAGCCCGGAGCCTTGACGGCAACACAGGTAAATGTACCACGGAGCTTGTTTACAAGGATTGTTGAAAGAGCCTCGCCCTCAACATCCTCGGCGATGATAACGAGCTTCTTGCCTCCCTTGAGCACCTGCTCAAGAAGCGGAAGAATCTCCTGAATGTTTGAAATCTTCTTGTCTGTAATAAGAATGAGAGCGTCGTCAATAACGGCTTCCATCTTATCTGTATCCGTTACCATGTAGGGCGAAATGTAGCCACGGTCGAACTGCATACCTTCAACAATATCGGAATCGGTGACGGCTGTCTTTGACTCCTCAACGGTGATAACTCCGTCCGCCGTAACCTTCTCCATAGCCTCGGCAATGATCTTGCCGATTTCCTCGTCCGCTGCCGAAACAGTAGCAACACGGGCAATGTCGTTTGAAGATGTAACGGGCTTTGAATTTGACTTAACGGCCTCAACGGCTGCGTCAACACCCATCTTTATGCCCTTTTTGACAACCATCGGGTTTGCTCCTGCGGCAACATTCTTCATGCCCTCACGAACAAATGCCTGCGCAAGAAGAGTAGCGGTCGTTGTACCGTCGCCGGCAACATCGTTTGTCTTGGTTGCGACCTCCTTAACGAGCTGCGCTCCCATGTTCTCAAACGGATCTTCAAGCTCAACATCCTTGGCAATCGTAACGCCGTCGTTCGTGATCAACGGTGAGCCGTATTTCTTGTCAAGAACAACATTTCTGCCCTTGGGTCCGAGTGTGATTTTAACTGTATCGGCAAGCTTATCGATACCTGCCTGGAGAGCCTTTCTGGCTTCCTCTCCGTAGATGATTTGTTTAGCCATAATGAATTCCTCCTGTTATTCTACTATTGCAAGAATATCGCTCTGACGAACGATGATGTACTCTTCCTTGTCGAGCTTAACCTCTGTGCCTGCATATTTGCCGGTGATAACCTTATCGCCGACCTTAACATACATCTCAACCTCCTTGCCGTCAACAAGTCCTCCGGGACCTACGGCAAGAACCTCTGCGATTTGCGGCTTCTCCTTAGCGGAAGAAGCAAGAATGATTCCACTCTGCGTCTTTTCCTCAGCCTCTGTCATTTTAACAACAACACGGTCTGCAAGCGGTTTGATTTTCATTGTGAAAGCCTCCTATAAAAACTATATTTTTATCGTTTTAGCACTCTTGTTCCCTGAGTGCTAATAATATTATAGCCTGTTTATTTTAAAAATCAAGTGTTTTTGAAAAAATTAACAATTTGATAATATTTTCCACAAATAACCGGTAAAAAAGTCTTTACCGGCAGCAAATATGGTGCTAAAATATTAAGGCGATACCGCACAATTTAGGTGTGCGGATTGCGCAGTAAGATTTTTCGTCAGGTTGTACAAAAATTTTG
>CAVFTC010000015.1:0-33588 GCA_963625295.1 Bacteroides faecis | reverse complement strand
AAAATCTATCGTCTGTCTTTGCTGCTTGCAGGAGGGCGGATTTTTTATTTTCGATGCGTTCGTTTATGACCTCGTCAAGGAGAAAGTCGAGCGTTTCTCGGATCTTTGTTCTGTCGATTCCGAGAGCCATGATGTCGTTGCCGTTTATTTCAAGCTCGGAGGTTTTCAGGCAGGCGTGGCTTTCCCTCATGGATTTTATTTGCGCCCGGGCGATAAGAGCCGCATCAACCTCTTTGTTGAAAAATTCGGGATTTTTGCCGTGTGCGTCGGCGATTATCACCTTCATTGTGTCGTCAACGATGTCGATACCGTAGGTTGAGCAGAGCTTGGCCAGATGGAAGCGGTTGCCGTCGGGACGCTCGTCGTGCAGACGGATAATTGTAGTTATATGCTTGATTTCCGCATTTGAAAAACGAAGCCTGCGCAGAATTTTCTCCGCCGTTTCCGATCCCTTTTGAGGGTGACCCTTGAAATGACCGACGCCGTTTGCGTCGATTCTCAGCGTGGAGGGTTTTTCGATATCGTGAAGCAGGGCGGCCACTCTGAAATCCGAGGTCGCTTCAATGCTTGCGGTGACCTTGACGGTATGAGTCCACACATCGTAAATATGGTACGGCGTGTGCTGCAAAAATCCGTCCTCGGCGGCAAGCTCTGGGATAATTTCAAATATCACGCTTTTATAATCGGTCAATATTTTTTCAATATTTTTTCCGCAGAGCATTTTTATCAGCTCGGCTCGAATACGCTCCTTTGAAATGTTTTGAAGCAGGGAACGGTTGCTTATTATGCTTTGCGAGGTCTTTTCTTCAATGTCAAAGCCGAGAACCGAAGAAAATCTTATTGCACGAAGAATTCTCAGGGCGTCCTCGTTGAAGCGTGTGTCAGGGTCGCCGACGCAGCGGATAATTTTCTTTTCAATATCCGCTTGTCCGCCGAACGGATCAATTATACCCGTTTTCGGGTTGTACGCCATGGCGTTTACGGTAAAGTCACGGCGTGAAAGGTCGTTTTCTATCTTGTTCGTGAACGACACGCTCTCCGGGTGGCGGTTGTCGGAATATTTTCCGTCAACTCTCATTGTCGTTATTTCGACAGGCTCGGAGTCGATTAAAACCGTTATTGTGCCATGCTTTATTCCCGTTGCAACAGTGCGGAATTTTTTGAAAACGGCTCTTGCTTCGTCGGGGGTTGCCGAGGTGGTCATGTCCCAGTCGTTCGGAGCTGCTCCCATAACCGAGTCACGGACGCAGCCGCCGACGGCATATGCCGAATAGCCCTTGCTTTCAAGCAGAGCGATGGCTTTCAGAATTCTTTTCGGACAATTTATATGCATTGCTTTCACCTCTTTACAATTCTAACATTTTACGCTATAATTTTCAATATCAAAATCAACAAGGGTGATGAAATGAATATTCAGATTTACGGAAAATCAAAGTGCTTCGATACCAAAAAAGCGGAGCGTTATTTTAAAGAGCGCAGAATAAAGTATCAATATATCGACCTTGAAAAATATGGCATGAGCGCAGGGGAGTACCGTAACATCAAGGCGGCGATAGGCTCGCTTGACGATTTGATTGACGAAAAGTCAAAGGCTTACGAAAAATGCTTCATCAAATATCTTGCCTCAAAGGAGGCTGTTGAGGAGAAGCTTTTGGAAAATCAGACCCTTTTTAAAACGCCGATTGTCAGGAACGGCAAAAAGGCGACCGTCGGCTATAAGCCCGAAATATGGAAAGAATGGGAATAAAGCCTTGCAATAATCCGTTTAATGTGTTATTATACATAAGGCGATACCGCATAAATTGCGGCGCACGCTTTGATCGTGCACTATTGCCGCAGAGAAATTAAAGAAGGAGTTTTTTCAATGAAAAATACTGTCATTGCTTCGATAGTTGCTGTCCTTTGCACAGCTGCAATCTGCGTTACCTATGCCGTTAAATCTCCGGTGAATAAGAAGGAGACTTCCGCCGTAGCCGCCGACACGACCTACATGACCGAGGAGGAGGCTGCCGATTACATCGGAGTTACGGACGATGTTATGAAGATGATGCGTGAAAATCTCAAGAGCTTTGAGGGTGCATATGTAGCGTATTACTACACTAACGCCGAGGGCAAGGAAGTAACCGACATCGTTTACAACAAGGCTGCGCTCGACAAGGCCGTTGCCAAGATAATGAGCGAGCAGGGTGCTCTTAACTTCAAGTATATCCAGGAAGTAACCACCAGCGAAGCAAAATAATCGGACATAGATTTAAGACAATACCGCACATACCAATTGTGCGGTATTGCCTTAGATTTTGGATTTTAGACGGAAGATGTTAGATGATGATCATAATTTGCAGTATTTAACCGCAGGTCTAAAATCTAAAATCTAACATCTAACATCTATATGGGAGACAAACATGATAATTCGTGACGAAGATGGCAGACCGGTTTCTGCCGAAAAGATAAGCGATGTTTCCGACGAGCTTGCAAAAATCGAAAAAAAGCTCAGGTCGAATATTGCTGCAATGAGTGATGACGAAAAAAAGGAGCTTATCAATGAGCTTTCTCAGCTGAAGGACATTATCGCTCTCGCTACTCCCGAGCTTCAGAAGTCGTCAAATCCTCTTGAGCTTATGGGCTTTATGAAGCAGGTGCTTAAAATAAAGAACACCGCTGAAAAATTCAAGGAAAAGAATATTGACAATGATTGAAATATTGTTTGAAGACAGCAGCTTTCTTGCTTGCATTAAGCCTGTCGGCGTGTCGTCACAGTGCGACGGAGCGGAAGATGCGGTGAGTCTTTTGAGGTCGCAGACGGGCAGCGAAATTTATCCCGTTCACAGGCTTGATACTGCAGTCGGCGGAACTATGATCTTTGCCAAGAATAAAAAATCCGCCGCATTTCTTTCAAAGGAAGTTGCCGAAAAACGGGTTAAGAAAATCTATCTTGCCGTCGTTGAGGGAAGCCTTGAGGAGAAAGAAGGAAGCTTTGAGGATCTCCTTTTCAGAGATAAGCGCAAAAACAAAAGCTATGTTGTCAAGCGTGAACGCAAGGGCGTTCGCAGGGCGAGCCTTGATTACAGGGTTCTTGGCGAGGCAGACGGCAAATCGCTTGTGTCGGTCAAGCTGAATACGGGCAGAAGCCACCAAATAAGAGTGCAGTTCGCTTCAAGGAAAATGCCGCTTGCCGGTGATGGAAAGTACGGCAGCAGGGACAATGGCTGCAATATTGCTCTTTGGTCAAACAAGGTCGGCTTTAATTATGACGGCCGGGAGCTTTTGTTTGAAAGTCTGCCGGATTTCACCGTATATCCGTGGAGCTTGTTTAAGGCAGCACCGCACTCTTCGATTTGTGATGTTTTGCCTTAAAATATGAAGCAAAGCTGCCTGTTTAATGGTAATTTTTTATATTGCATAAATCTTTTGAGCGTGTTATAATCGTTGGGTAGCGTGCAGCGACCGCTTGGCTGCCGCAGACACAGAATTTTTGAGAAAGGGAAGTGACATTTTGAGCAAGGAATTCGGAAAGTACGTCCGAGGCGGCGCACCGGAAACCGAAAAATTTGATATGAATGCACCGATGATTAAGCAGCAAATGTATGCTATGCCGATCGTTTGGGGCTTTTCGTATTTGAGAAAGATACTTCATTTAGGAAAGCTTAATAAGGTCAGAATGGAGGGAGTCAAGCCTCCGTACATTCTTTTGTGTAACCATAACGCTTTCTTTGATTTTTATATCATGAGCGCAGCCATCAGCCCGAACAGGGGAATTTTTCCCGCTGCCGTTGACGATTATATCGGCAGAGAATGGGGTCTGAGAAGGCTTGGCGCAATTCCGAAAAGAAAATACACGGCGGATATTTCGCTTCTTCGTCAGTGCCGTAAGGCGTTAAAGGAGAATCAAATCTTCGGAATCTATGCCGAGGCAAGATACTCCCTTTGCGGCGTTACAGAGGTTATTCCGGACGCTGTCGGACAGCTTGTTAAGCATCAGGGCGTTCCGGTTGTAACGCTCACCTGCCGAGGACATCATATCTACGACCCGTTCTGGGGCAACCACAGAAAGCGTTGGGTGCATCCGATACAGGCGGATATGGTTCTTGCCTATACGCCGGAGGAGCTGAAAAAAACAAGCGCAGAGGAGATCGGCGAGAAGCTTAAAAATCTTCTCTATAACGACGATTTCAGATGGCAGAGTGAAAATCATGTCAAGGTCAGCTACAAGAAGCGTGCCGAGGGTCTGCATAAGGTTCTTTATCAGTGCCCGCATTGCATGACCGAGTACAAGATGAATTCAAAGAACGACAAGGTTTTCTGCGAGCATTGCGGAAAGTCATGGACGCTCAATTATTACGGCGAGCTTGAAGCCGATAACGGCAAAACGGAGTTTAAATTCGCCACCGATTGGTACAAGTGGGAGCGTGAGCAGGTCAAGAAGGAGATTCTTGACGGAACCTATCACTTTGAATGTCAGGTTGATGTAAACGATCTGCCGAATTCAAAGGGCTTTGTCCACATGGGCAGAGGTACGCTCGTTCACGATATGTCCGGCTTCCGACTCAAGGGAGTCAGAGACTATGACGGCAAGCCGTTTGAAATGAATATCGACGCAGCCGGTCAGTATGCCGTTCATGTTGAGTATAACTACAGATTCGGCAATCACCGTGACTGTATTGATCTTAACACACTGGAGGACACATGGTATGTCTTCCCTGAGCATTGTGATTTTTCGGTCACAAAGGTTTCGCTTGCGACCGAGGAAATATTTAACGAAATATGGCGTCAGCGCAATGAGAAGCGCAAAGCCGCTAAAGCTGAGGAGTAAAAAACATGGATATCAGAAACGATCTTTTGAAAATGCTTAATGAGTACACCGACGGAAGAATCACTTCTGTCGAACCGGACGATGTTCTTACCTCGGATCTTGGACTTAATTCATTCGAGCTTTTCGACCTCATCTGCATGATTGAGGAGAAGTACGAAATCACGATCCCGGACAGAGTTCTCCCGACTCTTGTAACGGTCAAGGATGTTGTTTATTATCTCGAGGAGAACACCTAAGCGAAAATTCACACAAAAAATCGAGCCTGACGGAAATTTCCGGCAAGCTCGATTTTTTTGGGAAATTATTCTGCTTCGGACGGTTCTTCAACGGTAGCTTCTTCTTCATCAGTGACAGGCTCGGATTGCTCTGTTTCCGATACCGTTTGCTCCTCCTCGGGTGCGGTCATTTCCTCCTGCTCTACGGACGGCTCGTCGTCAAACTCCAACGGAGCGTCGCCGAGGACAAGAATGCCGTTTGTCTTTTCTCTGCCGCAGGGGAGAATTACGGGTGAAGCAAGCGAATAAACATCGGTGCACATATCCTCAAGGGCGAAAACATGGCGGCCGTAGTCGTCGAGCTTGTCAAAATCCGACGCCTTGGTGACGATGGGCTTGCGTGCTTTTTCCTTTGCTTCCTTAAGAATTTCCTTGCCCTTGTCGTTCATTGCAAGAACATGGATATACGGCGGTTCGCCCTTATAGTCGTCGGCAACAAAGCCCATGAAGGCGTGGAAAACGATCCGTCTTATTCTTGCATGGGAATAACGCTTTGTCTTAGCAAGCTGGTAAAGCTCCTCAAGAGAGCTTGCCTTGAGGGCTGCGTCGTGAATTCTGTATTCGATACCCTCGCTGACATCGGGCGAAAGACCGATATCCTCTGCGCTGAGCTGACGCATACAGCAGAGGATGCCGAATTCAAGCTTTGAGTTTGGGCAGGGGGCGAGGTCGTTTTCCTCCTCACGGTGATAGATATCAGCTACGGACTGCGGAACATACATCTCCCAATCTCTGCTGCCGGATAGCATCATTTGGCGAATGTCGGATGCGCTTGCAAAATTGTCGCTTCTCATCAGCGAATCGTGGGCAACGCCTATGCGCCTGACGGTCATGGGAATCATGTCCGAATTGAGCTTGTCCAACGCTTGAAGATACTCGATTCCGAGGGTGTTGTTCGGTTCTTCGAGAATGTCGAAAAATCGGTTGCCGCAAACTGCCTTGAGAGCCTCCGAGCGTGCCGAGGCGAAGCTCAGACCGTATTCGAGGTTTTCCTTGAGCCGCTCGTTTACCGCCTCGCTGTTGATTGCGTTTTTACATTCTATAAGCTCGTCGATGTTGCCACTCTCACTGCCAAAGCTGAGCATATCGACGCAGCCGAGGCTGTTCAGCAGCGAAACTCCGCCGTAGGCGAAGCGCTGCGCAAAGGAAGTGCTCCATAGCGTCGGCATTTCGATGACGAGATCAACGCCGTTTTTTACCGCCATTTCGGCTCTTGCCCATTTTGAGATGAGCGCCGTCTCGCCCCGCTGAACATAGTTCGAGCTGATAACGGCGACAACATGCGTCCAATCGCCGAGCTTTTTGCTCATTTCGATTTGATAAGCGTGGCCGTTGTGAAACGGATTATATTCTGCGATAATTCCTCCGATTTTCATAAAAGTCCTCCATAACAATTTAATATGCGAAAAAAATCAATCTTTGTCTTGAAAAAACAAAGCTACAGTAATATAATATAACAGAAATCTTTTTGATACAATATCTTGGAGGGAAAAATTTTGAAGATTCTTGTTGTCAACGCAGGAAGCTCGTCGCTCAAGTATCAGCTTATTGATATGGAAAACGAGACTGTTCTTGCAAAAGGAAACTGTGAACAGATCGGAACCGAAAGCACTTTTACGCACAAGGTGCCGTCCGACGAAACCAAAAACATTAAGGCTTTGCCGATGGAGATGCAGGATCATGCCGCAGCTCTCAAGATAGTTCTTGACACTCTTGTTGATTCGGAGCACGGCGTTATCGGTTCGGTCAAGGAGATCGACGCCGTAGGTCACCGTGTCCTTCACGGCGGCGAAAAGTTCAGCGGCTCGGTTCTTGTGGACGATAAGGTTGAGGAGGCTATCAAGGAGTGCTTCGACCTCGGACCGCTTCACAACCCGGCAAATCTTACGGGTATCAAGGCTTGCCAGCAGATTATGCCCGGCGTTCCCCAGGTTGCCGTTTTCGACACCGGATTCCATCAGACAATGCCCGACTACGCATATATGTACGCTCTGCCGTATGAATATTACGAGAAGTACGGTATTCGCCGCTACGGCTTCCACGGCACATCTCACCGCTTCGTAAGCAAGAAGTGCGTTGAGCTTCTCGGCAACCCCGAGCACAGCAAGATAGTAACCTGCCACCTTGGCAACGGTTCTTCAATTTCCGCAGTTGTTGACGGCAAGTGCTTTGACACAACGATGGGAGTTACTCCTCTTGAGGGCATCATGATGGGTACACGCTGCGGCTCTATCGACCCTGCAATCGTTCCCATCATAATGAAAAAAGAGGGTCTTACCCCCGACGAGATGGACACCGTGATGAACAAGAAGTCCGGTATGCTCGGCCTTTGCGGCACAAGCGACAACAGAACCATCGAGTCCAGAGCAAGAGAGGGAGACGAGAGAGCAAAGCTTATCGAATCCATGCTCTGCCACCAGCTCACCAAGTACATAGGTGGCTTCGCTGCAGCAATGGGCGGCCTTGACGCTATCGTATTCACGGGCGGCATCGGCGAGAACAATCCGCAGTACAGAGATCGTGTTTGTGATCAGCTCAAGTTCATGGGAGTTGAAATTAACTATGAGATAAACGACAAGCTCAAGAGAGGTCCCGAGGGCGAGATTTCAACTCCCGACTCAAAGGTAAAGGTATATGTTATCTGCACCAATGAGGAGCTTATGATTGCAAGAGATACCAAGGAGATAGTCGAAGCTCTTTAATATGAGAATATTGATAGATGCGGACGGCTGCCCCGTTGTCGATCTGACGGTAAGACTTGCGAAAAAGCACGGTACAGAGTGCATTATACTTTGCGACACATCGCACGAATTTAACCGTGACGGAGTGCAAACCGTCGTGGTCGAAAAGGGTGCGGATAGCGTTGATTTCAAAATAGTCAATCTTGTCTGCGAGGGTGATATAGTGGTCACTCAGGACTACGGACTTGCCGCAATGTGCCTTGCAAGAAAGGCGATACCCGTCAGCCAGAACGGAATGGTATATACGGACAAAAATATAGATCAGCTTTTGTTCACACGCTATGTTTCCAAGAAGATAAGGAATTCCGGCGGAAGAATGAAAGGACCTTCCAAGCGCACACCCGAGCAGGACAAGGCGTTTGAAGCGACACTCATGAAGCTGATAGGATAATCGAGGACTGTGACAAAGCATAATTTGCCACAGTCTTTTTTGGAGATTTTTCACAAAAAATCAAAAATACCTATTGACAAACAGCCGTTGCAGGGCTATAATATAGAAAATTTGAAGGTTGGAGGTAGCACGATGTTTATCAATAAGACATACAATCGATTTTATTATTACCATCACTGCGGCCTTTCTGCCTTTGCAAAAATCGGCTAAAATGATGGCTTTTCGCCGTTGCCGAAAAATTAAAGAGTAGAGATTCCGCATAGAAAATTCCTTGAGAATGGGCTATGCGGATTTTTTATTGTCATTATTTTCTAAGCGAGGGATATCCGAATGAACAATTTACAAAACGCAAGAAGAACGATCGAAAAAATCGACGCAGAAATGGCGGAGCTTTTTGAAAAAAGAATGAAGGCGGCCGAGGTCGTTGCCGAATACAAAAAGGAAAACGCACTGCCGATCGAGGATAAAAAGCGTGAGGCGGAGCTGACCGCCAAGAACAGCGAGTTTGTTTCATTTGAATATCAGCCTTATTACGAATGCTTTATTCAGAATGTTATGGATGTTTCAAAGAGATATCAGAAGCGTGTGCTTGAGGGCATGAGGATCGCCTACAGCGGAGTTGAGGGTGCATTTGCCCACATTGCCGCAAGGAGAATTTTCAAGTGCGGCGAGACGGTTTCCTGTCCTGATTTTGACAGCGCATACAAGGCGGTCGAGGAGGGAATATGCGACTGCGCAGTGCTCCCGATAGAGAACAGCTACGCAGGCGATGTTGACCGTGTGCTTGACCTTGCCTTTCACGGCAGCCTTACAGTTTCGGGTATCTACGATATGCCGCTCGGTCAAAGCCTGCTTGCAAAGGAGGGCACGGATATCGGGAATATCACCGAGGTCAGAAGCCATCCGCAGGCACTTTCACAGTGTATGCCTTACCTCAAACGCCACGGCTGGAAGCTGACTCAGGCGGTCAACACCGCCGTTGCCGCCAAATCCGTTGCCGAGGGCGACAGACAGGATATAGCCGTTGTCGCTTCAAAGGACACGGCTGAGCTTTACGGCTTGAAGATTTTGCAGGAGGACATTAACGAAAACAAGAACAACACAACGAGGTTTGCCGTTTTCACAAGAGCCGAATGTAAGGTATCGCCCAAGGATGAGCATTTTCTTCTAATGTTTACAACGAAGAATGAGCCGGGATCGCTCGGCGGAGCGATTGCTGTTATCGGCGAATACAGATTCAACCTCAGAAGTCTCAAGAGCAGACCGACAGGCAATGAAAACTGGGAATATTACTTCTACGCCGAGGGCGAGGGCAACATCGACTCGCTTGACGGCAGAAAAATGATACACGACCTCAAAAAGCTTTGCGAGAATGTAAAAATTATCGGAAGCTTTTCAGACGAAAAGGTACTTAACGAAAGGAGCGCGGAATAATGAGCGTATTGCGCATGGAGCTTGGAGCGAACAGCTACGACATAACCGTTGAGCGTGGAGCACTCCAAAGAGCAGGCGAGCTTTTGAAGCTTGACAGAAAGGTCTTGATAGTAACAGATGACGGCGTGCCGTTCAAATATTCCGACAAAATCGCTTCCTTTTGCAAAGAGCCTTATGTTGTGACTCTGCCGCAGGGCGAGCAGAACAAGTGCATGACGGTTTACATGAGCCTGCTCGAAAAGATGGTTGAAAATGAATTTACCCGAAGCGACTGCGTTGTTGCCGTCGGCGGCGGAGTTATGGGCGATCTTGCCGGCTTTGTCGCTTCTTCATACATGAGGGGCGTGGATTTCTACAATGTTCCGACAACGCTTCTTTCACAGATTGACTCCTCAATCGGCGGTAAGGTTGCTGTTGATTTTGCAGGATATAAAAATCTCGTCGGCGCATTTTATCAGCCTAAAGCCGTGCTCATCGACCCCGATGTTCTGGCTACGCTCCCGTCAAGGCAGCTTGGTTGCGGTATGGCTGAGGCGGTCAAGATGTTTGCGTCCTTCAATGCCGAGATGTTCTGCGAGGTCGAGGAAAACTACGATGAAAAAATCGACAAAATTATAATCGAAGCCTTGAGGATAAAGAAAAATGTTGTTGAGCAGGACGAAAAAGAAAAGGGTCTGCGCAAGGCGTTGAATTTCGGACACACGGTCGGTCATGCGATAGAGAGCATCGAGGAGAGCAACGATTATCCGCTTTTTCACGGTGAGTGCGTCGGAATAGGAATGCTTTGCATGAGCAGCCCCGAGGTCGTAAAAAGATTGAGACATATTCTTCACAGAATGGATATTCCGACCTCGTGGAGGGGCGATGAAAATGAACTTAAGGCAGCGATGCTTCACGATAAAAAGGCCGGCGGCGACACGATAATGGTTATTATCGTTGACCGTCTCGGAGAATTCAGAGAAGAGAAGCTGACCGTTGACGAGATAATCGAAAGATGCAGGGAGGTGCTTTCACTGTCATGAAAAATACATTCGGAAACGCTTTGACCGTAACGCTTTTCGGCGAGAGCCACGGAAGTGCGATCGGAGCGGTGATAGACGGAATTGCACCCGGAATTAAAATTGATAAGGATTATATAGAGAAGAAAATGTCGCTTCGCAGACCGAACTCAAAAATTTCAACGGCACGCTGCGAAAAGGATGAGCTTATTTTTGAAAGCGGAATTTACGACGGACACACCACCGGTACGCCGATATGTGTTTTAATCAAAAACGCCGACACACACAGCTCGGATTATTCCGAGCTTGCAGGCAGGGCAAGACCCGGCCACGCCGATTATCCGGCATTTTGCAAGTATCACGGCTTTGAGGATGCAAGAGGCGGCGGACATTTCAGCGGCAGGATTACGGCGGCTCTTGTTGCCGCAGGCGCAATCGTTCAGAGCGCACTCAGGCGCAAGGGCATTGTTATAGCAACGCACATCAGCCGTCTTGCAGGAATAAACGACGAAAAAATAAACCCCGAAGCAGATGTTGAAAGGCTCGAAAATGCCGAGTTTCCGCTTGTTGACTCTACTCTTGAAGAGAAGATGAAAGCGGCAATCATGCAGGCAAAGGCTGAGGGCGACAGCGTGGGAGGAGTCCTCGAAACGGCGGTTGTCGGAATTCCAAAGGGCGTCGGAGAGCCGTGGTTTGACACGGTTGAAGGCTTGCTTTCTCATGCGCTTTTCTCCGTTCCTGCTGTTAAGGGTGTTGAGTTCGGCGACGGATTCGGGCTTGCCGATATGAAGGGCAGCGAGTCGAACGACGCTTACAGAATCGATGAAAACGGCAGGGTATATACGCTGACGAATCATAACGGCGGAATCGGCGGAGGAATCACTAACGGGCAGCCTATTATTTTCCGCTGCGCCGTGAAGCCCACGCCGTCAATAGCCAAGAGGCAGGAAACTGTCAATTTCCTCGATGTTGCAAATACGGACATTGAGATCAAGGGCAGACACGATCCGTGTATAGTCCACCGTGCGAGGGCGGTTGTCGATGCGGTCACTGCGTTGACCGTGGCGGATATGCTCAGCGTAAGATACGGCACGGACTGGCTTGCGAGGTAAGAATATGGAATACGGATGCATAGGAAAAAAGCTCGGGCATAGCTTTTCGGCGGTTATTCACGCAAAGCTCGGCGATTATGATTATCGGCTTTGCGAGCTTGCGGAAAGTGAATTTGCCGAGTTCATGACAAAAAAAGATTTCAAGGGTATAAATGTTACGATTCCCTATAAGGAAGCGGTGATTCCGTTCCTTGATCATATTGACGAGTCGGCGGAGAAGATAGGAGCCGTTAACACGATTGTAAATAATGACGGCGTGCTGACCGGCTACAACACCGATTTTTACGGAATGACAGAGCTTTTGAAAAGGGGTAAGCTTGAGCTTGCGGATAAAAAAGTTTTTATCCTCGGTACGGGCGGAACCTCAAAAACAGCGAGAGCCGTTGCGAAAAGCCTCGGTGCGGCTGAAATAAGCGTTGTTTCGAGAAATCCGAAAAACGGTGAAATTTCATACGGAGATATGTATAAAAGGGCGGATGAGGTCGAGATCATTCTCAACACGACGCCTCTCGGAATGTTCCCGAATCCCGACGCTTTGGCGGTCGAACCGGAAAAATTTCCGAAGCTCGTCGGTGCGGCGGATGCTGTTTATAATCCTCTGACAACAGAATTTATCAGCCGTGCAAAGGCCTGCGGAGTGAACGCCGTAAACGGACTATATATGCTCGTCGCTCAGGCGACAAAGGCGGCGGAATTATTCTTCAACGACAAAACGATGACGAAAAAAACCGATAAGGTTTTCACTGAAATTTATAAAGAAAAGCTGAATATTGTCCTCATCGGAATGCCCGGAAGCGGCAAAACTACCATTGGAAAAACCGTCGCAGACGCACTCGGCAGGGAGTTTTATGACACCGACGGGGAGTTTGTCAAGTCGAACGGCGAGATAGCAGATTACTTTAAGCTTAACGGCGAAAAAGCGTTCAGAGACAAGGAAAGCGAAATCATTTCGGAGCTTGGAGCGAGGAACGGACTTGTTATCGCAACGGGCGGCGGAGCGGTTCTAAGAGCGGAGAATGTGAAGCATTTAAAGCAAAACGGCATTGTTTTCTTCCTTGACCGTGAGGCGGAGAATATCGTGCCGACCTCCGACAGACCTCTCGGAAGCGACCGTGAAGCGATTCAAAAACGATATAATGAACGCTATCCGATTTACTGCTCGGCTGCGGATATTAAGGTCGATTCCAACCGCTCGGTCAATTCCGTTGCCGCTGATATCGAAAAGCTTTTTATCGGGGAGGAGCAGACATGAAAATTCTCGTAATCAACGGGCCAAATATAAATATGCTCGGCATCAGAGAGCCTGACATTTACGGCAGGGAGACTTATGCCGACCTTCTTGAAAAGATAAAAAATTACGCCGACAAAAAAGGCGTTGAGGTTGAATTTTTTCAGTCGAACCATGAGGGTGATATCGTCGATAAAATTCAGCAGTCATACAAAAAAATCGACGGCATAGTGCTCAATCCTGCCGCCTACACTCATACAAGCATTGCCATTCCCGATGCGCTAAAGGCAGTCGGCATACCGACCGTTGAAGTCCACATCTCCGATGTCGATTCTCGTGAGAATTTCCGGCAAATAAGCTATGTCAGACCGTGCTGTGTGAGCTGTATAAAGGGAAGGGGTACTGACGGCTACTGCGAAGCAATAGATATCTTGACGGATCTTTTTCCGTGATGCGAATTTTATCCCGCTTGGCATATAAGAATATAGCCATCACGGAAAAATCTCTCGTCAAAATTTAGGGGTTTTGTGTTTAAGGCAATACCGCAAAAGTTTAATAAAAAGGCTTGATATCATGAACATTACAATAAAAAAAGGAACTGCGTCGGGCATTGTTTCGATTCCGTCGTCAAAGAGCGTTGCTCACCGCTTGCTTATCAATGCCGCTCTGACGGACGGCGAAACGGTAATCAACGACCTGTCGCTGAATGAGGACATCGGCGCAACGATCGATTGCCTCAAAACGCTCGGTGCAAAAATTGAATATTCCTGCGGCAGATGCACGGTTCACGGAATGAACGGCAGTGGAGAAAAGCCTCGCAGGCTTTATTGCAGGGAGAGCGGAAGCACGCTTCGATTTATGCTTCCTCTTTGTCTGGACTCGGTAAAAACTCAGCTTTACGGTTCGCCGAGGCTTATTGAAAGGCCGCATTCCGTTTACAGCGAAATCTGCGAAAGAAACGACTTCCTATGGCAGTCGGACAGCGAGAAGATTACCGTCTGCGGCGGTTTGAGGGCAGGGGTATATGAAATTCCCGGCAACATCAGCAGCCAGTTTATAACGGGTCTTATGCTTGTACTTCCAACGCTTGACGGCGACAGCGTGATAAGGCTCACGACCGAGCCGGAAAGCCTTTCGTATATCAATATGACGGTCGCCTCGCTTGCTGCATTCGGCGTCAAGGCTGAATGGCGCTCCGAGCGTGAGCTGTTTATAAAAGGCTCGCAAAAGCGCCGAAGTCCGGGTATAATAAATGTTGAAGCGGACGAATCGGGGGCGGCATTTTTCGGTGCGCTGAATTTTATCGGCGGCGATGTGAGGCTCGACAATCTCAATGAAAATTCCTGCCAGGGCGACAGGGTATGGCGGTCGCTTTTTCCAATGCTGAAATCCGGCAAGCCCGAAATCTCAATCAAGGATTGTCCCGACCTCGGACCGATACTTATGTCTCTTGCCGCCTGTCTGAACGGAGTAACGCTCACGGACACAGCAAGGCTCAGGCTCAAGGAGAGCGACAGGGGCAACGCAATGGCAAAGGAGCTTGAAAAGCTCGGTGTTAATGTAGCGGTCGAGGAGAACACGATAACCGTTGACCCGTCTGGTATTCATGCGCCGTCAGCTGCTTTGGACGGTCACAACGACCACAGGATAGTGATGTCGCTTGCGATTATGCTCACTCGTTTCGGCGGCAAAATTAACGGAGCACAAGCGGTTTCAAAGAGTATGCCGCAGTTTTTTACAATGCTTGATTCCCTCGGAATAGAAACAGAAGAAGGTTAACATATGAAACAGATAAACAGCAATACAAAGGTGCTCATAGTCGGTCTTGGACTTATCGGTGGCAGCTATGCGAAGGCACTGACGAAAAAAGGCTACAGCGTCAGAGCGATCACCCTTGACAGCAGCGATATTGAATACGCCATAGACAAGGGCTTTCTTGAGGACGGCACAACGGCGGTCACCAAGGAATATCTCGGCTGGGCGGATGTGATAGTTTTTTCACTCTATCCGCATACATTCATCGAATGGCTGGAAAAATACGGCTCGATGATAAAGAAGGGCACGCTTTGCACCGATGTAACGGGTGTTAAAAGCTGCATTCTCTCAAAGGCTCAGGCTCTCATGCCCGACGGTGTTGAGTTCATCTCGGCTCACCCGATGGCAGGTCGTGAGCGAAGCGGAGTAAGGCATAGCGACGAAACGGTTTTCAGCGGCGCAAACTACATTGTTGTTCCGACCGAAAAAAATTCCGAGGAAGCGATAGAATGCTGCAAGAAGCTCGGCGAGGAGCTTGGCTTTTACCGTATCAGTGTGCTTGACGCAGAGTCGCACGATCGAATGATAGCCTTTCTTTCACAGCTGACCCACTGTATTGCCGTTTCGCTGATGTGTACGAATGATATGCAGGGGCTTGAAGCTTACACGGGCGACTCGTTCCGTGACCTCACAAGAATTGCCAAAATAAACGGCGAAATGTGGAGTGAGCTTTTTATAAGGAACAAGCAATTCCTGCTTGACGAGATGGACGGCTTCATGAATCAGTTTACTGCGCTTCGTAATATGCTTGAAAACGAGGACAAGGAGGGCATGTGCGAGATGATGGCAATCTCCACACAGCGCAGAGAAAAATTCGACAGACCGAAATTGAAATAATCAGCAAATCAAAGAAAAGGATTGATATATTATGAACATGAAATTTTACCATAAGCTGCCGATACCGCAGGATGTAAAGGCGCACTATCCCGTTACCGACAGCATGAAAGCCGTCAAGGACAAAAGGGACAGGGAGATAAGAGATGTTTTTGAGGGCAAGAGTGAAAAATTTTTGCTTGTAATAGGTCCCTGCTCGGCGGACAGAAATGACTCGGTTCTTGACTATATCGGCAGGCTGAAAAAAGTCAGCGAGCAGGTTGAGGATAAGCTCATCATCATTCCGAGAATTTACACCAATAAACCGAGAACCACCGGCGACGGCTACAAGGGTATGCTTCATCAGCCTGACCCGAACTCGCACCCCGACATGCTCAAGGGAATTGTCGCAATTCGAGAGATCCATATGAGCGCACTCCGAGATTACGGCCTTTCGCCTGCGGACGAGATGCTCTATCCCGACAACTACAGATATCTTTCCGACCTGCTCTCTTATGTTGCTGTCGGCGCAAGGTCGGTAGAAAATCAGCAGCACCGACTCACGGCGAGCGGACTCGATATCCCTGTCGGGCTCAAGAACCCGACCGGCGGCGACCTTTCGATTATGATGAACGCTATCACTGCGGGTCATCACAGCCATACATTTATTTATCGAGGCTGGGAGGTCGAAAGTCAGGGCAATCCGCTTTCACATGCAATTCTCAGGGGCTTCCAGACCACCGACGGACAGAATGTGTCGAACTATCACTATGAGGATCTTGTTAAGCTCAACGAGATTTACTTGAAGTCGGGACTTGAAAATCCCGCAGTTGTTGTCGATACAAACCACGCAAATTCCGGCAAAAAATTCAGAGAGCAGCCGAGAATTGCGCTTGATGTTATCCACAGCATGAGGGAAAACCCTGACATCAGAAGGCTTTGCAAGGGCTTGATGATCGAGAGCTATATTGAGGACGGCGCACAGAAAACCGACGGCGGTGTTTACGGTCAGTCGATCACCGATCCGTGCCTCGGCTGGGAAAAGACCGAAAAGCTCATTTTTGAAATTGCCGATAAGCTGTAATCTAAGGCAATATCGCACACCACAATTGTGCGGTATTGCCTTAAATTTATAGGTGGTTAGCTATTGTATAAAATGAAAATTTGTGATATTATATAAGCTGATAGCAATATCTCATAAATTGAAAGTAGGTATCAAAATGGATAAAAAAGTTCCCTTAAGAGAGAAGCTGGGCTACGGAGTCGGCGCAGTCGGTCTTGACCTCAGCTACGGCTTGTTCTATTCTTATCTTTCGCTCTATCTGACAAATGCGCTCGGTATCAGCTCTTTATTCCTGCTGATTCTTGCTCCCATTGCAAGACTGTGGGACGGTATCAATGACCCGATGATGGGAACAATCGTTGATATTTCAAACAGCAAAATGGGCAAATACCGCCCGTGGATATTGAGAGGCGCATTTGCGAATGCCATTGTTCTTTGCCTGCTTTTTAACAATCCCGGAATAAAAACCGATTCTGTTTGGATGTATGTTTATGTTGCGGTTTTCTATGTGTTCTGGGGCATGTCAAATACTTTGGCGGATATCCCTTACTGGTCAATGATTCCGTCGTTTGCAACCGAGGAAAAGGACAGGAATTTTATTTCCACGGTTGCCAGAACCTTTTCAGGTCTGGGTCAGGGCATTGTGCTTATTCTTACCGCTCCCATCGTTGCATATTTCGGCGGTTCGAGCGAGAGCAGTCTCAAGACAATGACTCCCGAGTGCCTGAGAGTCGGCTTCGGAAAGTGGTCGATCATTGCCGCTGTTATGCTCGTTATTTTTGCAAGCATCAGCGTTGCCTCGACAAAGGAAAGAAATGTTGTTCAGGGCGGAGAAAAGTTCTCGTTCAAGGCGGCGATAAATGTTGTTAAGAACAATGACCAGCTTTTGACCTTTATGCTCTTTGCGATGATCTCAAACGCAGGATATTATATGACCTCCGGCATCAGCAGCTATTATTTCAATTCGGTTGCCGGTGACCTCAACCTCCAGTCAAAATTCAATCTTTTCGGAGCGGTCGGCTCGGTAATCGGCATTGCCGTTATCCCCGTTTGCTCAAAGCTTAACATGAACAACAGAAGTATATATAAGCTTTCGCTCGGCATGGCGGCAGCCGGATACATCGGTATGGCGATAATCGGCTACGGCTTTGGCGGCAATGTTTACGGCCTCGGAGCATGCTATCTTATCACATCAATCGGTATCGGAAGTATGTTCGTCAATCAGACCGTTATGCTTGCCGATGTGGTTGACTACGGCGAATATAAGCTTGGCAAGAGAAATCAGAGCCTGACATTCTCGATGAAGGGCTTTTTGCAGAAGATGGCATATACGGTTCAGTGCATCATCATGTACCTGACCTTTAGTATCACAAAGTATGAGGGAACAGCTCTCGAGCAGACGCAGGAGGCAAAGGACGCTATCTCTGCACTTATGTTCATTGTTCCTCCCGTGCTTATCATAATTTCATTCATCGTTTTCTCAAAGAGATATAAAATCTACGGCGATTTCAAGAGAGAGGTGCTTGCCGCAGTTTCAAAGAAGCATGAGGCAGCCTCCGAAAAATAACCGGCAGGTGATGATATGAAAAAAATTGTATTTTTTTCGCACGGACTGAGCGCAAACGGAATCGAAACCTTCCTTGTCAATGTGCTCAAAAAAATCGACAAAACGAAATACGATATAACGGTGATCATTGCAATTGATAAGGGCGTATACTGTCTGCATGAAAAAACCGTTACCGACATGGGCATAAGAGTTATTCGTGCGGGCGACCTCGACGCTCCGAAAAAGAAGCTTGATTACATCAAAAATGTAAAAAAAATTCTTTCGGCAGAGCATTTTGACATTGCCCATTCAAACATGGATCTTCTCAACGGAATAACGCTGACGATTGCAAAAAGATGCGGCATTCCGATGAGAATATGCCATGCGCACAATTCAAAGAGCCAGTATGACCCTGTCGGCAGATTTGCGGGATTAAAAAAACTTTTGCAAAAGCTGTACAGCCGCACTATGAGAGGGCTTATTCTCCGTTCATCGACCGAGCTTTTGGCTTGCTCCGATGTTGCGTCGGAATATTTTTACGGCGAGAGAAAATCAACGCTTATCTATAACGGAATTGATACCGCAGACTACAAAAAAACGGATGATTTCGACGCTTTGGGTTATGCAAAAAGACTCGGTGCGGACGGAATCGAAAAGCACTTGATCGTTTCAGTCGGAAGACTTTCGGCTCAGAAAAATCCTCTCTTTGCCGTTGAAATAATTGCAGAGCTTGCAAAAATAAGAGACGACTTCAAATACATTTGGGTCGGCGGCGGAGAGCTTGAAGCCGACGCTAAAAACGAAGCGGCTCGGCTCGGCGTTTCGGACAGAATCATTTTTACCGGCGTCAGAACCGATGTTAAGCAGATACTTTTTTGCTGCGATTGCTTCCTTATGCCGTCTCTTTTTGAGGGGCTTCCGTTTTCGCTTATCGAGGCGCAGGCGGCTGGGCTTCGCTGCATAGTTTCCGATGTTGTGACAAAGGAAGCCGATGTAGGACTGATTGAATATTTCTCGCTTGAAAACGATGCGAAAAAGTGGGCGGAGTTCATAAACGAGAAGTTGGACGAACCGAAAAAATCGGCAGACGAAAATAAACTCAGTCAATTTGATATTTCCAATACAGTGCGACAGCTTGAAGAAATTTACGACAGATAAAAATGAAAGGAGATGCGGTATGAGCAGAAAAAAGTGGATAGTCAAAAGCGGCGATAAAGAAAACGCAACCAAGCTTTCCGAAGAGCTGAACATAAGCCCGTACGCTGCGCTTATCGCATCGACAAGAGGAATAAACACACCCGGGGAGGCAAAGGACTTCTTCGGAATAGGGGAGCGCAAAAGCATTGACCCGATGGATTTCCCCGATATGTATACGGCGGTCAAGAGAATTCAAAAGGCTCTTGACGGCTTTGAAAGAATTGCGATTTACGGCGATTACGACGCCGACGGTGTAACATCAACCGCATTGCTTTATTCCTACCTTGAAATGCAGGGCGCAGATGTGGTTTACTATGTTCCCAACCGCCATACCGAGGGCTACGGACTGAGCTATGAGGCAATCGACAAGCTCAGCATGATGGGGGTTAAGCTTATTATCACCGTCGATAACGGAATAAGCGCAGTTGAAGAAGCAAAATATATAAATGAGCTTGAAATGGAGCTTATCGTTACGGATCACCATCTTCCGTCCGACACCTTGCCGCAGGCCGTTGCGGTTGTCGATCCTCACAGGACGGACTGCAATCTTGAATTTAAAGACTATGCCGGTGTAGGTGTTGCATATAAATTGATATGTGCCCTTGAGGGCGAGGAGAACGGCGTGACGGACAGCTTCGTTGACCTTGTAACTATCGGTACAGTTGCCGATGTTATGCCGCTTATCAAGGAGAACCGTGAGCTTGTGCGCAGGGGAGTTCAGCTGATTGCCGATTCGGACAGAACGGGTATTCAGGCGCTTATCGAGGTTGCCGGTCTTTCGGAAAGAAGAATGACCTCGACGACTATCGCTTTCGGAATTTGCCCGAGAATCAATGCGGCAGGCCGTATGGGCTCGGCGGACAGGGCAATCAGACTGCTTCTGAGTGACGATTACGAGGAAGCGACGCTTCTTGCACAGGAGATAAATGATGAAAATGCTTCCAGACAGCAGACCGAGCAGGAGATACTCAATCAGGCTGTCGAGCAGATAAAAAGCAATCCGGGTTGGCTTTATCAGAATGTGCTCGTTGTCGCCGGCGAGGGCTGGCATGACGGCGTTGTCGGAATCGTTGCGTCGAGACTTGTCGAAAAATACGGGAAGCCTACGCTTGTGATAACCGTTGACGGCGACGAGGCGAAAGGCTCGGGCAGAAGCATAGACGGCTTCAACCTTCATGATGCGCTTTCGCATTGCAGCGAGTGCCTGACTCACTTCGGCGGACATATGCTCGCAGCAGGAATAGGGCTGAAAACGGAAAATATCGGTGCTTTCAGAAATGTGATAAACGAATATGCCGACGGTATTGAGATGCCTTTCCCGATTCAGACCGTTGATTTTAAGCTGAATCCTGCATATGTGAATGTTGAAATGCTCGGTGCGATCGAACAGCTTGAACCGTTCGGTGCAGGCAATCCACAGCCGATTTTCGGACTATATAACATGACAATAACCGACATTCAGCCGATAGGCAACGGGAAACACCTGCGAATAATTCTTGAGAGGAACGGCGTATCGCTGCAAACGCTCAAATTCAGAACGCTTCAAGCTGATTTCCCGTTTGTTAAGGGTGATGTGGTTGACGCTGCGGTCGGACTTGAA
The DNA here is from genome assembly GCA_963625295.1 of Bacteroides faecis. Taxonomy (GTDB): domain Bacteria; phylum Bacillota; class Clostridia; order Oscillospirales; family Acutalibacteraceae; genus CAG-488. Next base: position 12,565 of record CAVFTC010000015.1, on the reverse strand, counting down.
CCGAACGAATATCTCGGCCAGCTGAGGGTGAGCATCTTGCTCAAAAATATAAAGCTCCACGATATGGTGGAAGACGATCTGTTCGCTTCCATGAGAGATTTTTCAATGCTAATGAGAGGTAAAAGCGAGGGCTTCGATTCATCGCTTTTGGTTCCTCAGCGTGAAACGACGGCTAAGGTTTACAGATATATACGCTCTGTCGGAAGATGGAATTATGATATAGAAACGCTCTGCCACAGGCTTGATTTCTGGGCAGAGGATTATGGTCAGGTTGCCGTTTCCGTTGAAGCGATGCTTGAAATGGACATACTGAAAAGAGATGAAAACGGAGGACTGAGTGCACCGAAAACAAGCGAGAAGGTCAACTTGCAGGATGCGCCGGTGCTCAAAAGATTAAGGCAGTGCAGCACAAATTGAGGCGCACGCCTTGCTCGTCTTAACAGAACTTTTAAAGGAATCGGCGTTATAAGCCGAGTGGTATAAAAATGTCAGAAGCTAACGAAAAAAATAAATTAACCGCCTCAATGGGCGAATCGGCCGGGCAGCGTGACGAAAAGGAAGCGTTTGTTCCGGAAAATCCCGATGAGCTTTACGGCAAGCTGATAAAGCTTGTCAGGGAGAACATGACCGAGAACGATGTGTCTCTCGTTGAAAAGGCGTATTTCATTGCAAAAAAGGCTCATGAGGGTCAGTTCAGATTCTCCGGCGAGCCTTATATAATTCACCCTATCTCCGTTGCGATAATCCTTTACAATTTGGGTATGGACGGGGAGTCTATGGCTGCGGCTTTGCTGCACGATGTTGTTGAAGACACCGACATGACCAAGGAGAATATCCAGGAGGAATTCGGTGAGGATGTTGCAAACCTTGTTGAGGGCGTTACAAAGCTCGGCAAGGTACCTATCTTTACAAAGGAGGAGCAGCAGGCGGAGAATGTGCGCAAGATGCTGATGGCGATGTCGCAGGATATCAGAGTTATCATCATCAAGCTCGCCGACCGCATACACAACATGAGAACCTTGTCTTTTATGCGACCCGATAAAAGACGTGAAAAAGCTCAGGAAACACTTGAAATTTACGCTCCGATTGCCCACCGTCTCGGTATCAGAGGCGTTAAGGAGGAGCTTGAGGATCTTGCAATAAGCTATCTCGATCCCGTTGCCTACAAGGAGATCAGGGACAAACTTGAGCAGCAGCAGTCAAAAAGGAAGGAATACCTTGACAGTATTCAGAAAAAGATAAGCGACAGAATCAAGCTCGTTGTTCCGAATGCAAGCTTTTCCGGCAGGATAAAGAGCGTTCACGGTATTTACCGTAAGATGTATATGCAGGGCAAGAGCTTTGACGAAATCTATGATATATACGCCGTAAGAATAATCGTTGACGATGTTATCGACTGCTACAACTGCCTCGGAATAATTCACGATATGTTCAAGTCCATTCCCGGACGCTTCAAGGACTATATTTCAACGCCGAAGGCGAATATGTACCAGTCCCTGCACACAACGGTAATAGGCGACGAGGGTATACCGTTTGAGGTTCAGATCAGAACATGGGAAATGCACCGCACCGCAGAGTACGGTGTTGCCGCCCACTGGAAATATAAGCTCGGAATGAACGGCAGGCAGAAGTTTGAGGAGAAATTCTCATGGATTCGTCAGCTTCTTGAAAGCCAGAATGTTTCGGAAAATCCGCAGGATATCGTAAACACAATAAAGACCGACCTTGTTCAGGAGGAGGTTTTTGTGTTCACCCCCAAGGGAACGGTTATCAATCTTCCGGCAGGCGCAACCGTCGTTGACTTTGCCTATGCAATTCATTCGGCGGTCGGCAACAGAATGGTCGGCGCAAAGGTTGACGGAAGAATCGTTCCGATAGATTATGTCGTAAAAACGGGAGAAATTGTAGAAATCATCACCTCCTCTCAACAGAACAAGGGTCCGAGCCGTGACTGGCTTAAATTTGTCAAGACCAGCGGCGCAAGGAACAAAATCCGTTCTTGGTTCAAAAAAGAGCGCAGAGAAGAAAATATTCTTGAGGGCAAGATGGAGGTTGAGCGTGAATTCAAGCGCAACTTCATAAGGCTCAACGACCGTGAGCTTGAAAAATTTCTGTTTGAAATTGCGCAGCGTCAGCGTTTCAACAGCATTGACGATTTCTATGCGGCAATCGGCTACGGCGGAATTTCGCTGAACAAGATGATGCCTCATATAAAGGACGAGTATGTTAAGGAATTCGAGCATCCCGAGCCTGTCGAGGAGGATGTTATCAAGATAACTAAGCCCTCGCAGAAGAAACGCACCAAGAGCAGCGAAGGAGTTGTCATTGAGGGTATCGACAACTGCCTTATCAAGCTTTCAAAGTGCTGCAGCCCCGTTCCGGGCGATAAGATAATCGGCTTTATCACCAGAGGCCACGGCGTTTCAATTCACAAGAGGGATTGCACGAATGTGCCGAAGGTTATCGAGCTTGCCGACGAGCCGGACAGATGGATACCTGCCGGATGGGATGAATCCGTTAAGGAGGATTTCACAGCTACGGTTTCGCTTGCCTGTCTTGACCGTGTCGGCTTGATGGCGGATATTTCAAAGATGATAGCGGATATGCGGGTTATGATATACGGAATCAACACAAAGAGTAAAAAGGACGGCAGAGCGTCGCTTGAGCTGACGATCGGCGTCAACGGAATAGAGCATCTCAACGGCGTTATGGCTAAGCTGAGAAAAATAAACGGCGTTCTTGATGTTGAGCGTGCAAACAGTTAAGAGGTATTTTTTATGAAAGCGGTAGTTCAAAGAGTAAAATCGTCGGCGGTGGTCGTTGACGGTGAAGCAATAGGAAAAATAGGTAAGGGATATAATGTGCTTTTGGGCGTGTTCCCCGATGATACAAAAAAGGATGCGGAGATTCTTGCCGCAAAGATAGCTAAGCTGCGCATTTTTGAGGACGAGGACGAAAAGATGAATCTTTCGATACTTGATGTTGACGGCGAGGTTCTTGCAATTTCGCAGTTTACGCTCTGTGCGGATATCAAAAAGGGCAACAGACCGTCGTTCACAACGGCGGCGAAGCCCGACTATGCCAATGAGCTTTATGAGTATTTCATGGAGCAGCTCAAAGCAAACGGAATAAAAAAGGTCGAGCACGGTTCTTTCGGAGCGGATATGCAGGTTGAAATTCACAATGACGGCCCCGTTACGATAATCATGGATACGACCATTTGGAACAAGAGGGATTGAAATGACGGTTGAATCAATGGCGCTGGGACCTGTCGGCGCAAACACATATATCGTTACTGACACAGTGAGCGGCGAAACGGCGATAGTTGACTGCGGCGAATGTACGCCCGGACTTCTTGCGGCTCTTGGCGGCAAAAGCGTTAAATATATTCTGCTGACCCACGGCCACGCCGATCATATTCTCGGAGTGTACGACCTCAAGCAGGCGTTTCCTGAGGCGAAGATAGTGATTCATAAAAGGGACGCCGATTGTCTCACGAACAATATGACGAGTCTTGCTTTCAGCATTGCGCCGAACACGCAGAAAAATATCGAACCGGACATCACGGTCGATGAGGGCGATGTTATTTCCCTCGGAAGCCTTGATTTTAAGGTCATGCACACTCCCGGTCACACTATGGGCAGCGTCTGCTATTATATCGAAAGTGAGCGAACGCTCTTTACGGGCGATACGCTTTTCTGCCTGACGGTAGGCAGAACCGATCTTTACGGCGGCAATGACGACGAAATGTACGCTTCAATCAAGCGTCTTTACGATATGCCGGGCGAATACACGGTTTACCCCGGCCACAACAGAGAAACAACAATGGAATACGAACGCAGAAGAAACAGATATATGAGGAGATTTAAATGATACTCAGGGTCGTTAACCACAAATTTCATTATGAAATGGAAAACCTGTGTCGGGTTTTCTTTCCCTATGAAACGATCCGTGTCATAAAGGACGATTCGGATGAAACGGATGACATAACCGTAGTTACTTCAATGAGCGGCGAATATGTCGTCGAAGCTTCCGTCAACATAAACGGAACGGCAGGCGCAAGGGAAAAGTCGGTCACCGACCATGACGACTGTGAGAGGGAAATGGCAATTTTGCTTTTTTCTCTTCTTTCCGAGATAACGGGATATGTTCCGAAATGGGGCATATTGACGGGCGTCAGACCATCGAAGCTGATGAATTCGCTGATCAAGGATTACGGCGACGACGGAGCAAGGGCATATTTCACGGATAAGCTTCTGGTCTGCGAAAAAAAGACCGAGCTTGCATATTCCGTTGCCAAGGCAGAGGAAAAAATAATGTCGCTTTCCGACGAAAAAAGCTTCAGCTTGTATGTTTCAATCCCGTTTTGCCCGACAAGGTGTAACTATTGCTCCTTTGTTTCCCATTCGATCGCCCAGGCGAAAAAGCTTCTGCCTGATTATGTCGAAAATCTCTGCAAAGAGATTAAGCAGACCGCCGAGGTCGCAAACAGCCTTGGGTTAAGGCTCGAATCGATTTATTGGGGCGGCGGCACGCCGACGACTCTCTCGGCTGAGATGATTGAAAAGATCTGCGCCGAAATAAATGCCGATTTTGACCTTTCACATATAAGGGAATACACGATCGAAGCCGGCAGAGCCGACACGGTAACGCCCGAAAAGCTCAGGGTTATCAAGGCGGCCGGGGTCGGCAGAATAAGCATAAATCCGCAGACCTTTAACGATGAGGTTCTCAGGGCTATCGGCAGAAAGCATACCGTCGATGATGTTGTCCGTGTTTTCAACGAGGCGAGAGAGCTTGGCTTTGACAATATCAACATGGATTTGATCGCAGGCTTGACTGACGATACATATGGGAGTTTTTGCAATTCGGTTGACCGTGCGATAGACATGAAGCCGGAAAATATTACGCTCCATACGCTCGCTCTGAAGCGTTCGTCAACGATCGTGACGCACGGAGTTGATGTGCAGAACGGAGAAATTGCAAATAAAATGCTGGAATATGCTCAAAACAGGTTCTATTCCGCAGGCTATAAGCCGTATTATATGTACAGACAGTCCCGTTCGCTCGGCAATCTCGAAAATGTGGGCTGGTGCAGAAAAGGCTATGAATGCCTTTACAATGTTTTCATGATGGAGGAGTGCCACACGGTGCTCGCCGTCGGAGCAGGGGCGGTCACAAAGCTTAAAGACCCCGGCAGCAGAAATATTGAAAGGATTTTCAACTACAAATATCCTTATGAATACAACTCACGCTACGAGGTCATCGCCGAGCGCAAGCAACAGATAAAGAAATTTTACGAGGAAATAAAATAATTGTGCGGTGTTGCCTTAAGGCTTTTGCCGCAATTTACGGAATTTTACGGAATTTGTACCGTATATCAAGAAAAATGTTGATAAATAAGGAATTGTATGGTAAAATGAATTTCCTGCCGCTTCTTCGGCGGAATAAAATTATATAATTAGGGAGGAAATACGATGGCTGAAGAAAAGTCGGGCGTAAAGGGTCAGTCGCTTCTCAGCGGCGCATTTATACTTGTTGTCGCCACTGTTCTCGTCAAGGTTATCGGTGCGCTGTTTAAAATTCCGCTTTCCATGCTCATCGGTGAGGTCGGACGGGGGTATTTCAGCACAGCCTATGAAATTTACACTCCGCTCTATTCCATTTCCATGGCAGGTCTGCCCGTTGCGGTTTCACGGCTTGTTGCTAAGGAACGCTCTCTCGGTCATTTCCGTGATGTGAGAATGATAAGGCGTGTTTCGGCTCGTCTTTTCCTGATGATGGGTGTTCTCGGAACGCTTCTTTTGATGCTCATTGCTTATCCCTACACAAAGTTCATTGTCAAGTATGTGGAAAATGTTTATTGCGTGCTTGCTATTGCACCGTCAATTTTCTTCTGCTGCTGCATGTCAACCTACAGGGGCTATTACGAGGGCATGCAGAATATGCTACCGACGGCGGTTTCAGAGGTTATCGAGGTTGTCGGCAAGCTCATAGTCGGCTTGGGCGCAAGCTATATCCTGCTTAAAAATCAGCTTGCAAGGTTTGAGGCCGGTCAGCCGGTTTTCGGTGCGATCCGTGAAACCAAGGAGGACGCTCTCGCTGCCATTTATCCCTTTGCGGCGACGACTGCGGTTATCGGCGTTACCTCCGGTACGGTGCTGGGCCTTATTTACCTTGTTATCAGACATAAAATAAAGGGTGACGGAATAACGAAGGATCAGCTGCTTTCTTCGCCGAAGCCTGCAAGCAGTCAGGCTCTTGCGAAGATAATCGTCATGACTGCGCTACCCATTGCGGCAAGCTCTCTTGTTACGAATATTACGAATCTTATCGACGCCGCAACAATTCAGGCTCGTCTGAAATATGCCGTTGAAAAAGCTCCCGATGTTATCTATGCTCTTTACGGTGCGGAATTCGAGGAGATGAAGGTTGCAGATTCGCAGGTCGTTAAATATATTTACGGTATTTACAACGAGGTTCTCGATTTTAAAAATCTCGTTCCGACTATAACCATGACACTCGGTATAAGCGCAATTCCCGTCCTTTCGGCGGCATGGGCAAACCATCAGCGACACGACATCAAGGTCGCCGTTGAGTCGGTTATCAGGGTTACAATGCTTATCTCGCTTCCGACGGGCTTCGGTCTTGCTGCAGTTTCATATTCGCTTCTGGATATGTTCTATCCTGCCGCTACCGCAAGCATAGGTTCAACGATTTTGGCGGTTTACGGCTGCACGATATTCATCTTTGCGGTTTCATCACCAATAACAAGTATGCTGCAAGGCCTCGGCAGAACCGATATTCCGTTGAAATCTCTTGTTGTCGGCGCAGTTATCAAGATAATTCTCAATGTTGTTTTGATCGGAAATCCGCATATTAACATCAACGGCGCACCGATCGCTTCGATTGCCTGCTACCTCGTTGTCGTTATTATCAATATGTACAGCATTATTAAAATCACGGGCGTTAAAATAAATTTTGCTTCCGTTTTCGTCAAACCGTGCATCTGCTCGGCCATCAGCGCCTTTGTCGCTTTCCTGACTAATCTTGTGTTCGGAAAGTTCCTCGGCAGCCTCGGCGACCCCGACAGCATGATAAACGGCAACACGGTTGCTTTGATAATTGCGGTTATTGCGGCGGTTATCGCTTATGTTATTACGATACTTCTTTTCAAGGGAATTTCCAGGGATGATCTTCTTATGATACCGAAAGGAGAAAAAATTGCCGAAACTCTTGAAAAACGAGGATTTTTAGGGTAAAATAGTATGGACATGAAAAATAAGTTTGAATTTAAAGAAAAATACAATGTTTACGATTTGGTCGATGTGATTCGTGTCCTTCGTTCGGAGGGCGGATGTCCGTGGGATATCAAGCAGACGCACGAAAGCATAAAGAAAAATCTCATTGAGGAAACCTACGAGGTTATCGAGGCCATAAACAAGAAAAGCCCTGAAATGCTTCGTGAGGAGCTGGGCGATGTTTTGATGCAGGTCGTTTTCCATTCCCGAATTGAGGAGGAAAAGGGCGTATTCAACATTGACGATGTCGCCGACGAGAACTGCAAGAAGCTCATCGAGCGCCATCCCCATGTTTTCGGCGAGGTAAGCGTCAACGGCGTTGACGATGTGCTGACCAACTGGGATGCGATCAAGCGCAAGACCAAGGGTCAGAAATCCACCTCGGAGGCTATCGACTCGATTCCGAGAGAGCTGCCGGCACTTATGAGAGCAACAAAGGTTCAGCATAAGGCAGCGAAGGCAGGCTTCGATTGGGACAATGTGAGCGGTGCTCTTGACAAGCTCACCGAGGAGATTGCCGAGCTTAAGGCGGCAATCGCAAACAACGATAAGGCAAATGTCAATGAGGAGCTTGGCGATGTGCTGTTTTCGGCGGTCAACGTTTCACGCTTTGTCGATACGGACGCCGAGGAATCGCTCACCGAAGCTACGGACAAATTCGTTGCCCGCTTTAAGACAGTCGAGAGGCTTGCCGGCGAGCGTGGGATCGACATGAAGGAGTCCGACATAGCGACTCTTGACAGGCTTTGGGACGAAGCCAAAACAATTAAGTAAATGAAAGCTTTGAGCCGGTCGTGGTGCATCGGCAGTCTCAAAAGCTTCATAATAAAAAACTGGAGGAATTACAATGAATAAGACAGAATTTATCAACGCAGTAGCCGCTAAGGGCGAGATGGACAAGAAGGCTGCCGAGAAGGCAGTTAACGCTGTTATCGCTGCAACAACGGACGCACTCAAGAACGGTGAGAAGATCCAGCTTGTAGGCTTCGGCACATTCGAGATCAGAGAGCGCTCGGAGAAGCAGGCTCGCAACCCGAGAACAGGCGAAACAATGACCGTTCCGGCAAGCAAGGTTCCGGCTTTCAAGGCAGGCAAGGCTCTTAAGGACGCTGTTAAATAATTCTCTTTTACTTCGATTGTATCGGGCAGGACAGAGCTTTTTGTCCTGCCTTATCCAATTTCAAACAAGGTGGGCACCGCAATTTGTGCGGTGATGCCTTAGATAAAGGAATGGTATTTTTATATGAGACTGGATAAATATCTCAAGGTTTCACGAATTATCAAGCGCAGAACCATTGCAAACGAGGTATGTGACGCAAAGCATGTGCTTGTAAACGGAAAAATCGCAAGAGCCTCCTATGATGTTAAGGAAAACGATGTGATCGAGATAACAATGGGATCGAATGTGACAAAAATTCAGGTCACAAAAGTTACCGAGCACGCAACCAAGGACGACGCATCATTGATGTACAAGGTAATAAACGGGTAACAAAGCATTTTTTGCGAGGCTGCCTCATATGTTTATATGAGGTGTTTTTTATGTCCGAAGCATTGATGCATGATATTGTTATAGAGAATCGTCAGCGTCTGAGCGCTACGGGAATACAAAATGTTGACAGCTATGAGGACGATTGCATAATTGCCCAAAGCGAGTGCGGTGAAATCATCATCAGGGGTCGTGAGCTGAAAATCAGCCGCCTTTCCGTCGAGACGGGCGACATGACGGTCGAGGGAGTAATTGATTCGGTCGGATACAATGCGCCGAAAACCTCTGGCAGCTTCTTCGGCAGGGTGTTCAAATGATAGAATATCTTCCGAAAGCGTCCGAACAGCTTTTGACTGTAATTTATTCCGCAGGGATAGGTTTTGCACTCGTAGCTTTATACGAAATTTTACGGCTGCTTTTCTTTCTGCTGTCAGGAAGCGATAAAAAATTCATACTGCTGCGGGATATAATATTTTTACTTTTTGTTCTGACGGTCAGCTTTTTCTTTTTTCTTGTCCGCTGCAACGGAAGCGTGACCTTTTATTCTGTGATCGGCGAGGTTGTCGGAGGATATGCGGCGTTTAAGTCGATTGAACCTTTTATGTCGTTTCTTATCGTCAAAAGGCTGAAAAAGCTGAAAAAAAAGCTACCGAAGCTTACCAATATTCGGCGCAGAATATCGTTTTTTGCTTCAAAAACAAAAAATAAGCAAAAAAATATCATAAAACACAAAAAAAATTAAAAAATGACTTGCATAATCGGCATGAAATAGTGTATAATCAATCCGTAACGGTGCGCCCGTTAAGTGATGAATAATAGAATCGAGGTGACTGAAATGGCAGAAAAAAAGAAGCGCAAGCGCAGTTTTATTGTTTCGTTTTGCATAATTGCTTTGTGCGCATATTTCGCCATTTCATTGATAACCATACATAAAAATATTAAAGAGACTAAAGCTGAAATTGCCGATGTCAATGCGTCTTACAATGAGCAGGTTGCCGAAAATGACCGTATCAGGGAGCGCATTGGCGGCGGTGAAATAGATGAATACGTTGAAAAGGTTGCAAGAGATGAGCTTGGATATGTGAAGCCCGGCGAGCATGTCTATTACGATGTCTCCGTAAACGATTAACGGTTCGGAAAAAGAGGAGAACGCATTTTATGCAGTTGGAAGTTGGTTCAATAGTTGAGGGAAAAGTAACCGGTTTTACATCTTTCGGTGCCTTTGTCGACCTTGAGGGCGGCAAAAAGGGAATGGTACATATTTCCGAGGTGGCGTCGGAGTTTGTAAAAGACATTAAGGATCATCTTAAGGTCGGTCAGCAGGTAAAGGTCAAGATTCTTTCTGTTTCCGACGACGGTAAGATTAGCCTTTCCATCCGAAAAGCAGTTGAACAGCCGAAAACCCATAAGCCGAAGTCGTCTCAGCCGAGAAGAGCTGCGGCAAATGTTTGGCAGGGTAACAAGAGCACGGACAATCAGCCTCAGTCATTTGAAAGCATGATGGCAAAATTCAAGCAGGTTAGCGATGAAAAAATGTCGGATCTGAAGCGTGACTCCAAGCACGGCGGCGGATATAACCGTCGTGGCACAAATAAGCTTTAATGTACAGGAGCGGGTTTCTGCTCCTGTTTTTGTATGTGTGAGTGTTGAACGACGCAAAGAAAAATGCTCCTAAGACAATGCCGCACAATTGAGGTGATATTTTTGAGAGAAATTGATGTTAAAAATATAAGTGATGCCGTTGCAGAGCTTTGCGTTAAGGCGAACAAGCTTTTGCCCGGTGACCTTGCCGAAACGATAGCAGAATGCCGTAAATGCGAGAAAAATACGCTCGCTTCAAGCGTTCTCGGCGATATCGAAGCCAATCTCGATGCGGCAAAGGAACTGGATATTCCGATTTGTCAGGATACGGGAATGGCGGTAGTCTTTCTTGAAATTGGGCAGGAAGTACATTTTACGGGCGGCAGCCTCAACGAGGCTGTCAACAAGGGCGTGCATGACGGCTATGTCAACGGCTATCTTCGCTGCTCGGTCGTCAGTGATCCCCTCAGACGAGTCAACACAAAGGACAATACGCCTGCCGTTATTCATACGCACATTGTTGATGGCGACAAGGTGAAAATTACCGTTGCTCCCAAGGGCTTCGGCAGCGAGAATATGAGCTGCCTTAAAATGATGACTCCTGCGAGGGGTAGGGAGGATATTATCGAATATGTTCTCTCATGCGTCAGAGCCGCAGGCGGAAATCCGTGCCCTCCGATAGTGCTCGGAATCGGAATTGGCGGCGACTTTGAACAGTGCGCATATCTTGCCAAAAAGGCTCTTTGCCGCAGCGTGTCGAAGAAAAATCCCGATGAATTTTATGCACAGATGGAAGCGGAAATTCTTGAACGCATCAACAGCGAAACCGATGTCGGACCGATGGGCTTCGGCGGAGATACTACGGCACTTTCCGTTGCGATTGAAACTGCACCGACCCACATCGCCGGCTTGCCCATTGCGGTCAATTTCGGATGCCATGTCACAAGACATGCGGACTGTGAAATATAGGGAGGGATGAGATAATATGAGTGCCAAAAAAGGGTTCTTTGCAGGCTTTGATTCTTTTATAACAAAACTGATACGATTTTTGGTTATAGCAATTTTTGCTTTCTCGATAGTTACTGTCCCAATTTGTATGTTGACCTATATGAGAGAATATGCAGACCTGTTTTCTGTCAAGGAATTGGTTTGGGCAATTCCAGCATTGCTGTACTGTGCGTTGAGCTTTTTAGCAGGTAAGCTTTTTCAAAACAAAAAGGAAAGTTATCTTGTAATTTCTATGATTGTTTTTGAAGCGATATATTTCGTTGCTTTCCTTGTCTTTTATGACACACAGCCCTGCTCGGACTATGAGGGAATATGGCGGGCTGCCGTTGAAATGAGCCGCGGCACTTTTACCGACGGTGTTACACCCGGCGCATATACATACATATACAACTGGCAGTTGGGTATTGCTGTGTTGGAATCCGTCATTATCCGTTTATTCGGCGAGCATTTTCTTGCTTTGAAAATATTTAATGCAATTGTTATTGCGGTTAATAATTTCCTTGTATATAAGTGTTGCTATGCAAGGTTCAACAAACGCACGGCAGTCTATGCTTACACGGGTGCGGCGATGTTTATTCCGTGGATGCTTTCCGTTTCGCAGTTTACAAATCACCATATAGGCTTCACGTTTTTGCTTGTTGCAATGCTTCTACTTTATAAGGACAAGTGGTACACATACCTTTTTGCCGGACTTCTTATAGGCTGTCTCAATGTTCTGCGTCCAATGGGCTTGATTGTAATGATTGCGGCAGTGTGTATGGCAATTTACGGAATGATAAAGGATCACACTTTCAAGGCAGTGCTCAATAATATTGGCAAGCTTTTGTCGGTTGTTTTAGCATTCGTTACCGTTATATCATTGTTTAATGTGGCATTTATAAAGCTTGGATACACGGACATAAATGTTTCATCTGCAAGAGTTCCCTATTTTAAATTTCAAAAGGGACTGTACGGCTACGAAGATATATTTGAAGATTTTAAAAATAGTGAAAGTACAGAAGCATATAATGATGCTATGAAAACCGAGCTTACAGATACGGTTAAGGAAAATTCGAAAGGAATATGTGTTTTCGTAGCGAAGAAAATGATAAATTTCCTCGGCATGTTCGACTATCAGTTTGAGATGTCCTTTGACCATAACGACGCCGTATGGTCAAAGTATCCGATAAAAGCGTTTTATTCAATGAGT